>PDOX01000026.1 GCA_002746475.1 candidate division SR1 bacterium | reverse complement strand
CCCAACCGTTGCTTTTTTGAGTGAAGTTTCAAAAGCAATTCTGAGATATACATCAGTATCATAGTCATTATGATGCGTAATGAACGGTTTTGCTGCTGCACCACTGGCTGCATTATCTAGTATTGGCGTTTGAATTTCAGTAAATCCTTCTTGCGTATAAAAAGTTCTTAGTGCTTGATAAAATTTAGATTTGAACATAAATCTCTTGTAAGTCTCAGGATTTACAGTCATATCAATATATCTTTTTCTGTAGAGTTCTTCTTGGTCGGTAAGTCCATGGTATTTTTCAGCCATTGGTCTCACAGCTTTTGACAAGAATTTGAAATTACTCACGAAAATAGTCAATTCTCCTTTGTGGGTTCTAAATACTTCTCCTTCAATTCCGATAAAATCTCCAACATCCACCATCTTTTCCATGAATTTGTAGGCAAGCATCGTTTGGGGATCATTATTGTCATTCTGAGGCTTTTCCGAAGAATCCATTGTACTTTTCTCTGGACTCTTCGCTTCGCTCTGAGTGACGAAGTCTACCAAATTTGGTTCGTTATCAGAAGTTGAAATATCTATTTTACAGTTAGATTTGTGAAACATGATTTGGATTTGTTCACTGGCATCAAGGATTCTTGCAAAAGCAATTTTTCCATGCGTACGATACAAGGTCACTCTTCCCGCAGTTTTTACTTGATTGATAGGATTTTCTATGATATCATTGATATCACGATGTTCTGCATTTTCGTAAGTTTTGATAATGTCTGCAATCATATCTTTTTTAGCAAAACTTTGAGCAAAAGGGACGACTCCCATTGTTTGCATTTTCTTGATTTTTTGGATTCTCACTTCTCTTTCTGAAAGGGTTCCATTTGGTTTCTTAGGTTTTTGTTGTTGTGGATTCTTGTTTTCTGTCATTTTTTTTGTAGTATAATAAAAACAGTAAAAATAATACATTTTAGTATTTTAACAGAAAAAGTTTAGTTATTACGATGTTTTTTTCAAGAGGAAGGAGAAAGTATTTTTCCCAAAATTTGAATTGAAAATTTTTTTCAAAACCTTACACTGATATGAAGTAGAAATTATATTTTTTTTTATTTTTATATTATTTGATGCTTATCCCTATTATTTTTATTGCATTGCTTATTGGAATTATATTTTCTCCTATCAAAAGATCTAAAAAAATTCTTTTTTGTGGAATTATTTTGACACTTTTTGGAATTTTAGCAGTATATAGTGTAAGTACTTACGAATCGTTTCATCATACCCTCAAACATTGAATCGATAATGCATCAAATTATTTTTATTTCAAAGGACAAATCAAAAATATTATTATCTCTCTAATTATTGGGATACTTGTATATAAACTCCCATTACATTTTTTTACAAATCAAAGATATAATAACTGGTTCATGGGTATAGCACTCATTATTCAATGGATTACTCTGATTATAGGAAAAACTTTCAATGGAGCAACTTGATGGATACATCTATGATTTACAACTGTTCAACCTTCTGAATTTTTCAAAATTGCTTATGTTCTTTTTATAGCATCTCGATTAGTAAGGAAAAAAACTTTAATGAACGATCATAAATTTGTATGGCTATTCATTATTATTCATATTGGTATTTTGTTAGTATTTACTGCAATTCCAGATTTTTGAACAATTCTGATTTTAGGAATGATCTCAATTGTCATGGTATGGTATGCTGGATTATCTGAGAAAAAAGTTGGAATTATTCTCGGTGCTGCTGGGATATCTTTTATGATTCTTTTATGAGTACTTTCACTCGTCTCAAAAAGCGAAAGCTTTGGATGAACAAAATTTGCCTACCTTCAAAATAGATTAATTGGATTTTTTCATAATGGATCAGATGAATATTCAAAAACAGTAAACCGACAATTAGAACAATCAAAACTTGCGATATGAGGTGGTGGATTTCGGGGACAAGGCTATGGAAAAGGATTACAAAAATTTGGATACATCCCTATTGCACAATCAGACTTTATTTTCGCTGCCTATTCGGAAGAAATCGGATTCATAGGGAATATGAGTTTACTGGCGATGTATTTCTTCTTGATGTTCTATTTCATGAGCAAAATTAGAAATACAAAAGATGAACTTACTAGATTTATATGAATTGGACTGATTTCCACGATTATCATCCAAATGTTTATCAATATTGGAGTAAATTTGGGGATTGTTCCTAATACTGGTATTACCCTGCCTTTCGTCAGTCATGGATGAACTGCTTTCATGGCAAATACTATTCAACTTATGCTTCTTTATAAAATCACGCATCAAAATGAACACCATACACTTTGATACCAAACAAGATAATATTCTTGCTTTCGCTTTACAAGATAATAAATTACAAGAAGGGACTAACAAAACATATCAACATACCTTGTCTGGAACTATATTTTCTCATGAAAATTTTCAACTCCCTGTTGTACACAAAAGAACAATTAAATCTATCAACTGGAAAGATCTTGGAGATAAAATGCAGGTATTCATCAAAATCCCCGACAGAGAAACCTATCATTCTTGCAAAAGCAAGAATCTCGACCAACAATCATTTAACTATGCTTTTGATCTTTTTCAGAGTTTTGATGAAGAAACCGGTGAAAAATATAGTTTTTTATATAAAATCAAAAGTGATAAAATTAAAAAGCTCACCCCCCTCCTTGAAGCACAGCATATCAAACTGACAAACAAACAACATATTTTTATCAAAAAAGATCCTCAGACAACTCCCCCAAAAGATCTAGATATGCTTTCATTTTTGTTTGGTCTCTTTGTTATTTATGGAAATTTTCAGACAAAAGCAAACACGATCTTAGGAGCAAAAATTTTTATTCCACTGTTTGGTGCTTATACCCAACTTGAAGATTTTCTTAATCAGCATCTCAATAATCTCACCGACCAGTACTATTTTATTAGCAAACACCTCCAAGAAACCAACGATGGGAATATCCTCCAACTCAGTATTACTGACCATGAACTTTTGCAAATATTTGCGACATGGTACGAAAGAGTTGAAAAATTCACCGAAATCACTAAACTCAATGAAGTTGAAAAGGCAAAAGCTTTACTCTTGGTATATTGTGAAACAGAAGATATCACACACAATATAGATGAAAATACTCAATTCAAGCTTGTAAATAAATAAAACAAAATAAAGCACAAGATACTAAAAAAATCTCGCTATTGGCGAGCAAATAGGGGCATGGTGTAATGGTAACACAACGGTCTTCGGAACCGTTACTGGGGGTTCGATCCCCTCTGTCCCTGAAGTTAAACATTACGCATATTCAAATATTTATTACATATCATATTTAATATTAAAAAAACCCGCAAGGCGGGTTTTTCTGTTTCTAATAATTATTTTTTCTATTCTTTTTTTCTATTAAGGTCTTTTTTTCTATTAAACCTAATTAAGTCTATTTAATATATTATTATCTTTTTCCTATCTGTTTTACTCTACTAAATAGCATCCTCATACTATGCAAATTCTGCAAAAATTTGATACATAATGAGCAAGAACATAAAGATAACAATTGCTATAAGTACCACATTCATAAAAATATTTTTTGCTTTTTTCATATTTTCACTCTTCCCTTGATCTGTCAAAAGCAAAAATCAAGCATAAAATACCATCAGGATAGCTCACGCACCAATAATCAATCACAGTATCCTTGCAAAAGATAATATAAATCATTGTGCTTGGACAGAGAAATCTTTTGCTTGGGCAATATAATAGATATAATCTACAATTTTAATCAATATAAGTGCAATAATAACATTAAATACTCCTCTCAAATGTTTTTTTGCTTCATCTGCTTTGTCCACTGCAGTAATAATTTTAAATCAGTAGACCACCATCATAATGATAGCGATAAAAAAAGTAAGTATCTTGAGAAAAGCAATCACTCTATAAAATAGAGACTCACCTCCTCATTGTAATCTATTTACTACACTTTCTGTTCACTGAATTCCTCAGAAATTAAGTAGTGTCCCCAAAATCCGAACTGCTCCAAAAAACAACACTGCTCCAATTCCAATATAATATAAACTATTCAATGCCTCTCTAATTTTATCTTTTTCAGAATCTGGATTGCTTAACAATAATCTTGCTCCAATAATTACGAGAAAGATAAAGACAATAGCTACCATAATATTCCTAGCAAAATCCCATAATATTCCACCTGGACTATTTCAACAACCATTTTTTTGAGCTACTGTATGATTAGGATAGAAAAGACATGCTATATTTTGTTTAAGTGTTTTATTTGCCTGTATTCATTCCATAGTATAAACATCTCAACTTTTTTCTTTATCTTCTCCTTTTGAAGTATAGAGATGATCTACAAAATTATCATCAAAACTTGGAGGAGGTCCTACTGCATCGGAAAATGAGATAGCAAGTCCTGTTGTCACCACAAAAAATAATACTATCCTTATTCCCCATTTTTTTATATTTCATATATTTATCTGTCTCATTTTATTGTATTTCATATATTAAAACACTATTTAACATTTTTTTATTTAACGCTCTCCCTCAATGATGCAAATCTAAATACTAATCACTCAGTCCAAATAACATATTTATAACTGCTAATATTAGTTTAATCACTGCCCAAAATCCCAACATTAATATTACTCAAATAATTATTCTTGATATATTCTTTTTTGTTGTAGCAATATCTCATGAATTATGAATTGCATGAGTTACCATCATAAATCCATTAAATATCAGCAAAATTGTTGCAATGGATAATCCAACATATGTCATCCATTGAAAATATACATTGATTTTTTTATTTACTGCTTCAAGTGTCGCTAGCAATCTATGTTCATCCCCACTCACTTGATCCATTGTTTCATCCAGAGCTGTATCTTGTATTTCATTTCACTTTTTATCATTTGCTTTGTCTTTTACGGTATCTAAAATTTGAATTGGATCTCTTCAAAATTCTCATCGGGTTCCTTGTTGAGCATAGGTAAAAATTCCTAAACATAAAACATAGATCCCTAGTATACCTACACTTAACTTTTTCATTATTCTCCTCCTATTATATTTTTTTATCATTACAATTTTTTAACAAGTAAACAATCAAGATAGCAGCTCATACCTAAATAACTAAGCCATCATTAAGACATAAATGCGTTATACAAAAATTTTACAATAAAATATGCACCAATTATCACAATTAATCCCTTTGTCACACTTCAAATAAACCCCTCTCCAAACGAGAACACTTTACTTGCCTTTTCATATCCGATATAGATGAAGACAAATGCTGCTATCAACAATCCTAATTCTCAAATAAATTGAGCAAGATATACGATATAGTTGAGCAAGGTATCCCAATCCATTATTCCACTCTGGATCTGGTCAGCCGTTCCAGTATCTCCTTTTCCTATTCTTTGAGCAGCTTTGTTATAATTATCCCATACAGACCCCCCTTTTGCAATATCTTTAATCTCATTTCCATCAAGTCATTCTGATTTTGGAATAATAGCAAAATCAACCTCATCCTGTGCATAAGTATTTGCAGTCCATACTATTC
>PDOX01000031.1 GCA_002746475.1 candidate division SR1 bacterium | reverse complement strand
TGTAGTTGTTGTTTTCCTGATTATCGGTGGAGGAGCATTGACTTTTCATATCGTAGAGGGATGGAGTTATTTTGATTCCTTGTATTTTACGGTTGCAACGTTTTCAACGATTGGATATGGGGATATCGTTCCGGTAACTTATATTGGAAAAATCTTGGTGATGGTCTATGCTTTCTTGTGAGTGCCATTGTTTGTCGCGATCACAACCCTATTGATGGAGAGAAGGTTTAAGAAATTTGTTTTTAATCACTTTGCCCATCATTCTAAACAACTTGCACAGACAGAGAGAAAACTTACAAAAAAATTAGAACTCACTGCAAAAGAAATTGAAGATGAAGCCAAGAAAACGCAAAAACAAGAACAGAAAATCAAAAAACTTGAAAAAGAAGTAAAAAAAGAGGAGGGACAAAATCAAGGGAATAAAATTCTTTCTAAAACAATTATTTCAAAGGGTTCTTTTTGGAAAAACTGGTTCAAGAAATAGTATTGCATTTTAATATGTTTTTGATAGAATATTAAACACTATTTTTATAACTAGTCAATATATTATGAAACACTTCTTTTATTGGATTATTATTTTTTGATTACTTGGAAGCTTTTTTTGGATTGAGATAAAATCAATAACTGGTATTGAGAAACAGAATACTCAACTCGAAAATTACTTACAAGAATATCATAATATTAGAGAGAGTAATGGTTTTTGGATTGCAAGTGCGATACAGAGAACAAATATTTCTCTTCTCACAGATACAATGATTGATACAGATATGGGGATGGTTTCTTGGGAAAACAGAGGAAGAGAGAATACTCCTCTTCATTTTGCACGAGGATATCCAATAGATAAATATTCAACGTTAGAATTAAAATCTGAGACTCCTCTTGCATTTCAGATTCACCATTATCTTTACAAGAAAAATATACATTGTAGTCCAAATGATTATCCAGAACAAGGGGGGAATAGTATTCATGATATACTTTGGATTGATACGTTTCGTAATAAACGATCACAGAATGAAGCAAAAAAAGAACTCATGAGAAATGAGTGACTAGGAAGTAATTGTTTTTTACAAGGAGAAGTGATGCCACTTTGAAATACAAGTTATTCAGGGAATACCCATTATCAGCTAAGTTTACCAAAAATTTCTGGTCTAGATGATAATTATAAAATATATAGTTTCTATTCTATAACTCATACTCTTGATAAAGAAAAATATACTATTAACTGGGAATTAAAATAAAAATTATGCAGAAGTTGGAATTATTAATTTAAATTCTATAACTTTTGTTTGATGAGGGTTAGTAATAAATGTTTGATATTTTTGTACCTTAGCAAAAGGGGTTGATATTTGATGAGATTGTATAACGGTATGACCAATATTTTTTAGCGTAATATTTTTTGGGAAATAAATATAGGACTGTGTTCCCCAATATCTTGGAATATTATTGGTACTCAAATACAAACTTGGAGAAAGACCCAGAATAGAAGTCTCTCTTTCTGTCATTGTTATGTTATATTGTTTTTCTAAATTTTGTATATATTGGGTATATCATGGAGAAATATTAAAAGTATAATATATTTTTATTGTATATTCCCCTGGTAATAACATACTAATATCTAAGATATCATTTTCCGTTTCTCATTTTAATACTTTAAATTTATCATAAACTTCTATATGTTTATTCATAAACATATCTGCCTTATTATTTGCAATATTGGTATCCCAAAAATAGATATTCTTAGAAGAAAATAATGTGGTAAGATTATGTTTTTTTAAATTATCTTGAATATTTTGACTGACATTAGAAAGATAGATATTAATTCCTCTTTGTTGAATAATTTCATCGATATTATTGATAATTGATTTGAAAATTGATTTCCAATTATCTTGGAAAAAGAGATTAGCTTCTTTGATGTATTTTTCTTTTTTATCTTTTTTGACTTTACCTCTGATAAGATCAATATTTGCATTTACGAATTGTCGTTCTCGTGATTGTTTTTCCAGCTGAGGGAAATATTTCGTAAATAAATCTAATCTCACAAAAATTACTCCTTTTATATGTTTATGGAGAAGTTTTTCATGAAGTCTAGGATTGATAAGTTTATTGAGTTTATTCTTGTCATAATGGGTATTGAATGACATCTCATAAAGGGTCTTGAGGTTTTTTCCATCAAGATTTGTAAATCAAAATTTATTTCCAGCAATAAATCAAATTCACTCTTTTGCTAAGGGAAAGAGTTGCTTTTCCCAAGGATGTAAAGGAACACGAGCCTCAGGAGCAAAATAGTCTGGATAATAACTATCAATAATCTCTAAATTAGTAATTCTTGCTTTGTCCAAAGTCACAAATGCGAAGGATCAGAAAAAACCACCATTTGGTCTCTTTTCATTGGTGTTTTGTAGTATCACAAGATAATTCTGTGGACTACCTTTCCCTAATAATACTTTTATTTCCTCTTTTTCTGTCCAAAAGTCTGAAAGAATGGTAATAAGATATGCATATTTTTTAAATCAAAAATTTTGAAGATAGCTATTGTTTTCTTTAATATAATACATCAGATCATCAATTTTTTTATTTTTGGTTTTCAAAATATTCTCTCCATTGAGGTATGCTCTTGTTACCTCATCTAATCCTAAAAGCATTTTTGAAATATTTGCATCTATGGTCCAAAAATAAAATGCAATTTCGTTAATATTTTGATTAAAAATATCAATTTTACTTTCATACTGGATCCGATTATTTATTTTTGCAAAAAAAGATATTACCGAAAAACTCAGTATCAATACCATAGAAAATAGTATTGATAAGGTTCTAATCGAATAATATCTTTTAGAAGTTTTTTTCTCCTGTATTGCAAAAGCTTTCATACCTGAGTATTTAGATTATTGAATAGATTATTGTTGTGCAGCTTGTCGTTCTAGAAAGGCTTTGAATTGTTCTTCTTGTGAAAGTTTGATTTCTTCTTTTTTGTTTTTTTCTTCATCTTTTCACAAAGTAATAGTAGCTTGTTCATCATCAATACATCTCCATGCAGGAACAAAGTTTTCAGGTTCTCCTATAAGTGTTGAAGCCATTAAATTTTTTCCAAAATAAGTATTTACTCCATCAGTAGCTGTTTTACATGTTGGTTCAGCTTTTAGTAATGCCTCTTTTGTTGGATACGTTTTTTGCATAGTTTTCTTTTCAATAGCTACATGTGCATCAGTATGATGATTGTCTTCTATTGAATGGCTTACATTTTTCCCCAACGCATCCATTTTATTAGCAATTTCATCAAGTTTGTGTACGATTTCTTCATGATTCAGAGAAGGAGTTGCCTTTTCTTCTGTTTCAGAATTTTTTTCACAAACTGGTGTATCCTGTTGAATAATATATTCATTAATAAAATCTTTGATATTCGTAATTTCTCCTGTATCAACAAATCTTATTACACCAGCAAATCCGATAATTACGAGAATCCAAAACAAACTTGTCCATAATACTTGTTTCATATTTTTATTTTTTAAAAGTTAAAAGCGACCTTTTTAAGATTAAGATATTAATTATAAGTGTATTTTACATAACTTTTGTAATATCTTCTGGCATCTTAGTAGTAAATGTTATCTGCTTTCCATCAAGATCTTTGAAGCTATACTGCTTACAGTGTAAGATTTGTCTATTGATTTTCAAGTCTTTATACAACTTTCTATTTAAGATAGGATTTCCATAGATTATATCTCACAGGACAGGATATCCAATATGAGCAAGATGAACCCTGATTTGATGCATTCTTCCAGTATAAATTTTCACTGCTAACAAAGAGATGTTACCCAAAATATGATGCTTTTTGCTCTGCAAAGTTGTAAATGCTGTCTGTGCGGGTTTCCCGTTTTTACTCACCTGAGTAATTCCTCTCCCAAATTTTTTATCAAAACTTTTTTCTAAGGGAATATCAATATATTGCTCATCCGGAGTCATTCCCCCGACAACAGTAAGATATTCTTTCTCCGTTTTTCTCTCTCTGATGAGTGCATTTAGATATTGTAGTGCTTGATAGTTTTTTGCAGCGATTAATACTCACGAAGTATCTTTATCTAATCTATAACAGAAACTTGGTTTGAATGTATATTCACCTCAACTTTTATGCCTCTTGTATCCCTCCTCTTCTGTATAAGACCCCTCAGCCCCGACTTGTCGGGGCAGCTCCCCTCCGAGGGGAGCCTTTTCGCTTCGGCCCCTCCTGGGAGGAGGGGATACAGGGGAGGTCTGTTTTTGGTCAAGGGAGGTTGTTTCTCTTATATACTTATCCAAATAATTATTCATACAGAGGGTTTCAATATTTTTCGTCCCTCCATGCATCGGAATCCCAGATGGTTTATCAAAAACAAGCCAATTTTCATCTTCGTAAATAATTAATTTTTTTATTTTCTCTATTCATAATACTGCGATTTTTTCTTCTTTGGTGATAGGTGAAAGCTGTTTCAAAACAAAATCTTTTATTACTATCATATCTCATAATTGAATCTGGTATTTTTCTGATGTTTTTTTCCCATTTACCCTAATATCTCCTTTTCTGATTCGTCTATAAATTTCTGTCAGGCTCACTTCTGGATACTGTTTGAAATATTTTCTACAAAAACGATCAAATCTCTGATTCGCTGCATTTTCATCTATTCTAATTTCTTTCATTACGATAGTTTTTTAATAAATAATCAAGAATAAGTATTAAATAATCACTCCACCACCAAGACACACATCTCCATCATAAGCAACAATGCTTTGTCCAGGAGCAATTCCCCATTGAGGGGTGTCAAAGGTTATTTCCATACTTCCTTTTTCTCAATGTTTTCAATGGTTCCATTGAAGCGTTGCAGGTTCTGGAACATGCCTATACCTAATTTTCGCAGTGCAAGGAATTTGTCATTCATCCATCCATCCTGTTTTAGACCCCCCTCCCTCGTTGCACTCGGGTGTCCCCCCTCCAAGGGGGGAACTATTTACACCCTCTTCGAAAGGAAGATCTCATGAACCTTTTTCAAGGCTCCCCTTGGAGGGGAGCTGCTCCGACTTTGTCGGGGCTGAGGGGTCAGAGATCCAATGCCAATTCCTTAACTGAATCGTCTGCTGTAATAACAACGGATCATTTTTGTCATAACTCACGACAAGCTCATTGTTTTTCACATCGATTTTGCAAACGTATGCCTTTTTATTAATATCTAAACCTCTACTTTGTCCAATCGTGAAAAAATATGCTCCTTGATGCTTCCCAACGACAGTTCAGTCTGTTAAAACGATATTCCCTTCTTTTTTCGCGAGTCTTTCTGCCAAGAAATTTCTAATTTTGATATTTCAGATAAAACACAGCCCTTGACTATCTTTCCTGTTCGCATTTGGAAGTCCAATCTTTTCTGCTATCGCCCTCACTTCTGGTTTAGTCAATCCTCCCAAAGGGAATACTGCTTTGCTCAACTGATATTGATTCAGCCCAGAGAGAAAATAACTCTGATCCTTGTTGTAATCAAAACAATTCCTAATTTCTTCGTTTATTTTTCTAGATACTCATTCAAAATTATTAAATATTTCTTCATTGGAAAATCTAATAACTTTCAATCAATATATTTTTAAAAGATCTGTTCTCATCTTGTCATGTTCTTTCTGATCCTTCGTAGTATGGTATCATCAATCTACTTCAATGACAAGGTTTAATTTAGAACAAAAAAAATCTACAATATAATGATCTATCGGAAATTGTCTTTTTACTTTTAAAGAAAAATTTTTAAGTAATTCATCTCGGAGTTTTTTTTCAGCAGGAGTTTGATTTTTTCTCAAAATTTTAGCTTTTTCTTTGCTTTGGGGATTTACTGGGAAATGTATTCAATCTCGTACCAATCAACGGTCTTTTACAATTTCTTTTGTAAGAGAAATCTTCCCCTCCCTAGCCCTCCCCCGAGGGGAGGGAACATTCGCTTCGGTCTTCTCATTAAGGGGAATTTTAGAAGATCCCCCACCTAACCTCCCCCCGAGGGGGAGGAATTCTCACTTTGATCCCCCTTGCAAAGGGAGGAATATAGGGGAGTTTCTCCCCTTGGGGGAGAAGTAAAGAGGGGATTTAGGGGGGTAATATTTTATTCTCGCATAATGCCCTGTTGCGACAGCATCAAATCCCTGTTCTAACGCTTTTTCTAAAAATAAATCAAATTTTACCAAACTATTACACAAAATATCAGGATTTGGCGTGATCCCTTGCTCATAACTGCTGTAAATGTATTGAATGATTCTCTCTTCGTATTCTTTGATAAAATCAAAACTTAGCAATTCAATGCCCAAAAACTTCGCGACCTTGATCGCTTCTTGGGAGTCAATTCTGGTGGTGCAATTCGGATTTTCTTCATCGAGATAATTTTTCATAAATCCTCAAACGACCTCATGACCTTGCTCTTTGAGTAAATAGGCTGCTACAGCACTATCTACCCCTCAACTGAGTCCTACTAAAATTCTTTTCATTATTTATAATCATAGATTATTAAATATCTTATTTCCATATAATTCACGTATTTTTTGCCTTATAAGTTCTTTCAAAAATCAATCATATACTCCGTGTTTTTTTAAAGAAGCTAAATATTTTTCCTTATGATCTCTAATGTCTAGTGTTTGAGATACAAGAAAATCTATTTTTTCTTTTTCACTTAACCTTTGATATTTTTTATTACTACTTTGTATGATTTTTATCATTCATTTAATCCACCGAATATCTTTCTTATCAATAGAATGTATTATTGTTGGCATGTTAAAAATCCTTTCTCTTAATTCATCATCAAAGGATAGATATTCGTTTCATTCTTTTGGAGAATATTTTCCTTTCATATTATATAATAATTACATATTAAAATTTTTTCTCTATTTATTTTTCTTTTTTACACTATTGCTTCATTGATAAATTGGACACTTGGACTGGAAATCTTTGCATACTCAACACATTGCTCCAAGAAATCTTCATTTAATACTTCCTCGTTAGTAAGTGGCTTGTATCGCAGCCAATCTTTCATTGCGAGGTATTGTAGACTTGGGTGCTCATCTGGAATGGTTCATAATATTTTGGAATATTGACTATTTCTGTTTGCTTTTTTCAAAAGGTCTTGTGAAGTAGAAACACTTCCAAATACCTGTTTTAATGTTCTTTTATTGATAATTTTCTTAAACGTCTCCCATTCTTGATACATGTGTTCTCTGATAGGGTAGGCAGTAGCTGATTTTGGTCTTCGCAATCCTCCACAAAAAAATGATTGCCCATTCTGAATATGCAAATAATATCATGCAAGGGGAGATTTTCTTCATCATACCGTGATACTTGCCCCCATATTAATTTTATAGGGTCTTTCACGGTTCTTCGGTCTTCTCATATCTTTGTAGATACGGAAAATACAGGGTTTAGCTTCTTGCTTTTCAAAACTTTTGTCAAATTTCGCTATTTCATCAATTAGCTCTTGGGTAAATTTCTCAAACTCATCTTTGATATTCAGATACAAAGGCTTGTATAATTCAAAAAATTTCTTTTCATTGAAATCATCAATGCCTTGTAAAAATTCCAAAGTTTGTGGGTGAAGTTTCTGCATGAGAAAAAGTATACTATAAAGTGTAATAAATACAGTATAATAAAATAAGGAGAAATTTCTAGTGTGAATTAGTATTTTTTTATCAGTATAATCATTCTAAAAACCACTGATTTTGTAATTTCATAAACTCGTCTCATTCAATTCTATTTTGTTCTAGTTTCTTGTTAGGAAATTTTTTTCATATAAATCACTTGGAATATTTTTTTTCATATTGAGAATATGTGGGATCAATAATAAATTCTTCTCAGTTTGGAAGGGTTTCTACCACATAAGTATGTGCAACTCATGGTTTCAAGTAAGAGAACTGTAATCTAACAGATTTCTCTGTTTGTTTGTTTGTT
>PDOX01000036.1 GCA_002746475.1 candidate division SR1 bacterium | reverse complement strand
TGCAAGATAGTGAAAAAAGAATCATCTTTGACAAAGAAAAAGCCCTTTCTTTCGCTGGAGAAACTGGACCATATTTGCAATACACCTACGCAAGATGCGCAAGTATTTTGAAGAAAAGTTGTCATTCTGAGTGAAACGAAGAATCCAGTATAGACTATTCTCTACTAAGCAACGATGAAGAAAAAGCTATTCTCATCCACCTCGCACAACTAGAAAAAACCGTGCAAAAATCTGCAAATGAATACAAACCAAACTATATCGCAAGATATGTGTTAGAGTTAGCAAAACTCTTCAATAGCTATTACCAAAAACACAAAATCATCCAAGAAGATCCTACACAGAAACCCCTTGAACACGCAAGACTCGCCCTTGTAAAAGCAACGCAACAAGTGATAGCAAACACTTGCGACCTCCTTGGTATTGAAGTTGTTGAAGAAATGTAAGTAGGATAATTATTAAGTAGTAATGTTTACTATTTTTATTCTTAATAATAAAAAATTATGGGAAAGAATAGGATTAACACAGAAATGTGAGAAAAAATGGGTAAATGATTTGATTGGAATAAGGTTTCTCATTCCTTAAGATCAGCTATAATTTCCACTACAGGAAAAATATTACATCTTTATTTTTCTTGATGAGATAAAAGTCTAGAAAATACGGCTAAATGATATATTAAAAAAACACAGACACAAATTAATATTGATAATGCATCAAAAGAAGCAATACAAAAATTTATTACGTGATGAAAATGAATTATTATTTCCAATCATCAAAGTGGGAATTTTTCTGATTATCTTCCATTATTTTCAATATTTTGAGATAAAGTATTAAAAAACGGTCCTTGTTATACAGGAATATATAATTTTAATATGAATAAAAGAGAATTCCCTGAATATACCTTTAGACCTGCAACAATGAGAACAATACAAGATGGAAAAGATATTATAAATTATATAGATAATGATACAAAATACCTTAAAAATACATGATGATTTCTTTTTGAGCTTCCCTCATGAGCGGAGACTTCAGAAGAGGCAGAATTCCAGGGAATTTTTAGAAGAATAATAACAAAATCTGATGAAAAACTTCCAATATTAGTGAATAAAATTAGTTACAAAGAACCTATGGGGTACAAAGATGTGCTTCTCTCTTTGTTAGGTAAGAAAAAACCAATTGTAACTATTAAAACAAAATTAGAATTAGTAAAAGATTGGAAAGATATTTCATGAAAAGCAATGTCATGAAAAGAAATGAGAGAAAGATATAACAATCTATTTAAGCAATCTCATTAATTTATACTAATTTTTTACTATTTATCATTTTCCCATGTCCACTTACCTCTGACAAAATTTCCTCATAGATAGTAAAATCAAACACTATATTTTTCAGCAAATAGAAACTATTTATAATGAAAAAAACTGCTCAACTCTCATAGAAATTGGACCATGAAAAGGGGCGATTACCAAGAAAATCCATGCGATCAGCGATAATTTCATTGTCATAGAAAAAGATGATGTCCTTATCCCCAATTTGCAAGAACAGAAAGAGACCCAAACCCGAAACATCAAACATATCATTCATGATGATGTGTTGCAAGTGAGCGAAGATCAGCTCAAAAACTTAAACTGCAAACCAGAAGCAACGCTCGTAATATGAAATCTCCCCTATTATATCACCTCTCCAATCTTAAGAAAATTTTTCGGTTCTGGACAACAACACTATCAAGCAGGATTTTTCATGATGCAACACGAAGTTGGAGAAAAAATCAAAGCAGACACCAAAAAAAAATCTTATCTCTGGCGATTACTCAACTATGCCTATACGGTAGAATACTGCAAAATCGTTCCAGCAAAGACATTCAAACCTGCACCAAAAGTAAAATCATGTCTGATAAAACTTACGCCCAAAGCAGAAATTCCTGCACTTAATTTTGAAAAACTTATTTCGTTTCTGGATGACTACGCTCCCTTTAGCAGAAAGACCTTGTGAGCCATCCAAAAACTTCATGAAAAAAAAGGGAAATCTGTCATCACTATTCCAGAGAAATTAAAAAAACTCAGGTTAGAAGAGTTAGACTGGGAGATGATAAGTAAAATATTGTAAAGAAATTATCAAAGATTGAGTTGTTGGGCTAATCACTCTGTGTCAAACTCAGTTTCTTGGAGTTGGTAGTCTTTTAAAATAGTAGTAAGTTTTTCATATTTAGGAGTGATAACTTTTAGTTTAATATCAAATATTTTTGCGGTATAGAGTTGTGCTTGGATGTTTTTTTTGATAATGTCAGGGTGTTTACTGTCAATAATGATAATCAAGTTATTGAATTCTTTGATATGCGAAAGACTTTTTTTGTTGAGATTGATAGTATCAGAGATTAGGAGTGTGATGTTTTTTATGTTTTTTTGTTGGAGGAGTTGTCCAACTTGAATATAGGGATATCAAATAGTTAGAATTCCTGTATGGGCATTTTTATTTTCTGTTTCGTAATGTATGATAATGGGAAATTTCTCTTTTTTTGTTAAATTTTCTGGCAATACAAGGTCTGGAATTGCAAAATATTTTTTTCATCACGTATGTGTTTTTTCGTTAATTCTACTATGAAACGTATACTCATCAATAGGTGTAATGATTTCAAATCCGTAATCTTCTAAACTATATGGTGCATATTGTGAAGGTGTTGATTTTTCTCCCCAAGCAAATACTCCACTATGTAAATCTAGTATTGTAATATTTTTTTGTTTTGGAAATTTTGTTAGTAAATTAATAAGAGGATCAATAGTATTATGTTCTAAGACAAGTACTATACTGTTATATTTTTCATGTTCTGAATAATAACTGATGGCCTTAACAATATCTTTTCATTGAATATCTTCGTAATTTTTTTTGAAGTTTTCTCTATTCTCTAATTCAGTATCTGAGATGATAATATCGTAATCTTTTGGTGTTATAAAATTATTAAGATTGTTTTTTATTGCTATTGAAAGAGGATAGTACATGATATGTTTTTAATGATAAAAAATCTAAAACTATATATCTTTATTTAATATCTTTATTTATGTTATGAGTATCTTTGGTATATGCTAATATAAATTTTACTACTTGTTTAAATGTTATCCCTGCTGTATGTACAGACCATTGACTACTTCTTGGTCTACGGACTTGAACAAGAATGATATATTGCGGATTATCCGTATTATCTACTCCAATATAGGAACCATTTGTTCGTCATGCTCCTTTCATATATTTCCCATGATATGCAATTTCTGATGTCCCTGATTTTCCTCCAATATGTTTTCATTCTAATCTGATTCATTTTATATAATCTGGGTTTTTTTCCATTGCAACATAGAGCGCATTTCTGATATTTTTACTTGTTTGAGGTTTAAATACTTGTTTACCTATTTTTGTTTTATGTTGTGTATATTTTCATGTGTTAGGATCTTCTTGTCATTTTACGATTGTTGGTTGGACATAATATCATCAGTTAACCGTTGCTCATAGTGCTACAACCATTTGTATTGGTGTTACGAGAATTGCCTGACCAAAAGTATTATTGAAATACCCAACTTTTGATATTGTTGATGGATTCTTCACTGTCCCTGCTACTTCATTTGCTATTTCAATATTGGTTTTTTGTCAAAATCCTAATTTTTTTACATAATTATAAAACATATTTCTATTTAATCTTTGGGCAATTCTTACCATTCAGATATTACAGGAATATACGAGTGCATCTAAAAAAGGCATTTCTCCTTTGCAATTTTTTTTATCAGCATTAACTATTGAAAATCTTCATACTTTTACTTTTCAAGGATCATCGTATAAATCATAAAGATCTATTTCATCAGTATCCAATCCGATGGCTACAGTTAGTACTTTAAATATACTTCCTGGATCATAAGCTAAAGAAAAATTTTTATCAGTAAATACACTTGCTCAATATATGTTTTTTGGAATATATTTTTTAATTTTAGTATTTTGTCTTTCTGAAATTTTTGCTATTTTTGTTTGTCCACCTGTCTTGATATATACTGGTATATCTACTTGTGTGGTATCATCTATAACATATTTTGTTTTAGGATCGACAAGTTTTAACGTATACGCATTATTATAATTGTTAGGATTAAATGTTGGATAGTTTGTGGCTGCTTTTACTTCTCAGTTAAAAGGATTATATACTAAAATACTTACAGAATCTGCTTTATATCTCTCTTTAGATTCTTTGGCAATTGCTTCTATTTTCTTCTGTATCCCTACATCTATAGTAAGATATATATTGTCTCAGTGTTGGACATTTTTTATATCAAATTCATTAGCTCAGACATTTCATATGAGTGATGAGGCTCTTCCTTCGATCTCTCCATCGGTTCCTTTGAGTGTATCGTTAAAATATTCTTCTATTCCATAATGAGCGTTTCCATGTTTATCTACATATCCTAGTACATTAGATAAGAAACTTCATAAGGGATAATATCTTATAGTGTTTTCTTCCAGTCCTAATCCATGGAGAATTGAAGTAGGTATTTTTTTTTCATCTCTAAATATTTCATTTTTATATTTTTCTTTAATAGTATTAATCATATGAGCAATTTCAGAATTTACGTTTGATGCAATTTTTACGTATCTATATTCTTGAATTTTAAATGCTTTGGGAAGCTTGTTAATGATATCAGGATATCCATATTTCATTAAAATCTTTGAAAGTTTTTGTATTTCATCTTTAATTTTATTTGTATTTCCAGCTATACTATGAGGGTTGATGTAGATATAATTCCCTTCTTTGATTTCTATGTATGGGGTATGGAGTCATTCTAGTGCCTGGATTAATTCATTATTTGATACAAATGCAAGATAATTTATTTTTCTTTTTCATTTTTTTATTTTATTATCAAGTGCTAATTTTATTTTATATTCTGCCTTTTCTTTGGTGAATCATGCTATTACCTCATTTAATTTCTGGTTATACCCTGTCATATCTTTGAATTGGTGGTAATTTTCTTCAATAATTCAACTTCCTAAATAGGCGATTTCTGGTTCTTTGGGTAAAATATTTTTATTTTCACTAGCTTCTATAGAACTTGAGAATAATTCTATATTTTTAATACATTGGATTTTATTAACTTTTCTCAATCCATAATATTCACAAAGATGTTTATAAATGATAGGAGTAAGGATATTAATTACCTTTGTTTTGTTTCCAATATATTTTGGATCTAAAAAAATATTATAAAGGGTAATGTTTTCTGTTAGGTTAATTGGTTTTTTACTTTTATCATATACATAAATTCCTCATCTTTTCGCCTTTAATAATGAAATTTTCGTATGTTGTCTATTGAATTGTTGGGTTATTTCTCTTTTTTGGAAGATGGAAATATTGATAAGTTTTATTATAATAATTAGGAATAGAAGAGTAAAAAAGAAAAATACTCCTAATTCTCTTCCTGTTCCTATTTCTTTACAGACTGTTAAGTCTTTAAAAATTTTTTTCCATTCATTGTTTTTTTTATATTTCTTAGGCATTTTTTATTATTTTTTTAAATTTGTATTGAATATATGTTGCATATAATGATATTTTGTATCTTATTATTTTCTTTTTAAAAAACAAGAAAAATACTAAAAAAAAACTGTATAAAATAACGACAAAAAATATTTTTATCTTTTTCTTGAATTTCTGTCTCTTGATCTTGGGTTTCTGTCATTATTTTTTCTTCATGATCTTCATCTTCTGCTAGAATTTCTATCATCTTTGGCTTTACTCACAAGGGATCTTTGTCCAGATGCTCTCTTTTTCTCAAAAATTTTGATAATCACTTCTGCATCAACAAAAGGAACCGTGATAAATGAAAAGTCTTCAAGTACTTTCACATCATCAATAAGGTTTTGTTTTACATTGGTTTCTTTTTGAATATGTTCAACAAGTGATCTTGGACTAAATCCATCTTTTCTTCATAATGCGATGAAAAGTCTTGTTTTCCCTGTGGTATCAATATTTACTTTGTTAATTCTTTGATACTGTTCTTTGTCAAAGACATCTTGGTAATGAATTTTCAGTAATGCAGAAATAACTTCTACAGGATCTGAACTTTCTACCAATTCTTGTGCAATAGGCATGAATTTTTTATAGCCTTCACCTTGCGTGATGAAATCTAGTGTCTTTTTGAGTTTAGCTTTTCTCGTTGAAATAATCTCATCAATTTCTGGGATCTCAGCTTTTTTAATTTCTGTATTGGTGATTCTCTGCACATACATCATCCCTTTATATTCTTGCGGAGAGACAAAAGTGATAGCCGTTCCTGTATTCCCAGCCCTTCCTGTTCTTCCCACTCTATGCACATAACTTTCAGGATCTTGAGGAAGGGAGTAGTTGATCACATGACTTACATTATCGACATCAATTCCTCTCGCTGCAACATCGGTCGCAACCAAGATATTGATCTTTTTATTCTTGAAAAGTTTCAAAATCCTTTCTCTCTGTTTTTGTTGAATATCTCCATGTAATGCTTGGGCATCATAGCCTTTTTCTATCAAACTTGCTGTGATAGTATCTGCAGTATATTTTGTCTTACAGAAGACAATTGCATAGAAATC
>PDOX01000035.1 GCA_002746475.1 candidate division SR1 bacterium | reverse complement strand
CAGATTCAAGTAGAATTACTTCTATTGTTCTGTTTTCTAATGTTCTTCTTGGCATTTTTTTTCAATAATTTTAGATAATTAAAAAATTTAGATTTTTTTTTCCAATTCAGTATATTAATTCTGATTTCTATTGCAAGAGAAAGTATTGGATTTTTTTGATGTATTATATATCAATTAATTCAAAAATATAATTGTCACATAATTCTTTTACTTTTGACTGTTTTTCATAATTATCTATTGTCCATCATAAAATTATTGTCTTATTTTTATATCTTTTTCTAAATTTAAGATCTTCTAATAATGATAGGTCTACTGCAAGAAAATCTGGTTTTGTGAAGATATTCAGAAACATATTTTTTAATATATATTTTATGAAGAAAGGTATTGTTATCCCTTTGAAACTAGAACTTAATTGCCCTCTTAAGATATTTGGATTATTTTTTTTAAATCGTAGTATTGTAAATGGATTAAAAGATTGTATTGCAATTTTCCCTTTATAATTTTTAATTGCATTATTTACTCTTTTTTCTAACTTTCCAGGAAATCAAAAATTTTTTATTTCAATGAGTATTGGAATTTTTCCGCATACTATATCAAAAACTTCTTTTAACGTAGGAATTTTCTCTGTTCATGCTTTTAAATATAATTTTTTTAATTCTTTTAAGGTTAATTCTGATGCTTTTTTATTTTTATTACACATTCTTGATACATCAAAGTCATGGAATACTACAATTTCTTCATCTTTTGATAGTTGTACATCTATTTCAATAGGAATATTTTTTTCTATTGCCTTTTTGATTGCTATTAATGAATTTTCTGGATAAATACTATCATTTGAGTGTAATCCTCTGTGTGCTATTGGTGTTTTTGTTATCCAAAGATCTTTCATTTTTAATATAATATATTTTAATTAAAGCAAAAAAATTATTTCTTTTTACTCAACCAGAATTCTGATTGGCGGACAAGGTGTTTGCTATCAGCTTTGTTTTTGAGGAGGATTTTTACGGCTTCTTCGAGAAAAATGGTGTTTTGGCTTCCTTTGCAGAGGATGATTACTTCTTCGGAATTTCAAATCCCCCTCCTCGCATTCGCGGGGTTCCCCCTTTTTAAGGGGGACTTATTTTCTTGATTGTATTCTTTACTTTTGAGAGATAATTTTTCTAATGCTGTTTTCATTGCATTTCAGAGAAGTTTAGAGTTTTTGAAATGCTGTATTGTCTTCATATCACATCAGATTTTTTCTGCTTCATCAAGAAAATAATTTTTCATACTCTCCCCTACCAAGAACATTTTATCTGCGATCCCTTGGCAGTATCCTGCGAGCAATCTATGTTCTTTTTCAGTAAAATCTCCCAATTCTCTCATATCTCCTAATGCAAGTCGGACTTGCTTATTTTTTTTATTCTTGTTTTGTTCATTATCTTTGTTGAATAGAAAGCTTTGTTTAATTTGGTGGGTGGTGTCAATCAATCTCCTCATACTCAGTGGCGAGGCGTTATACGTTGAGTCAAGAATAATACTCTCCTCTACTCCAGCAAACAAGGTCATTCTTCATGGGAGTAAGGTATAGTTGAGCGTAATTTCTTTTTGTAAGGGGTTATTTTTCTGGAATTTGTGTGCAAGGATTTCTGTGATAGCGAGGGCTACTCCGATGTATCAATGATTGATTTTCCCGATTTGGTTAGTTGTGATGCTGTGATTTTTCTTTCAGATTGTGAGTTCAAAGCTATTAGCAATATTGTTATTTTCTGTATTGTTGATGATGTGAGAATTTTGAAACGTAATATTTGCATTCGGTTTGGCTCCTGTGGTCTGATAGGTCAGTTTATCTATTTTTATAGAGTTGATGATTTGGTGGGTATAGGGTTCATCGTTGTTGAGAAATACGACTTCTTTGGTATTGAGAGGCATTTTCACTTCTTCCTCGGCGATAGCGTTAGGGTCGCCAAATTGTTCAGAATGCACCGCATCAAGTGCGGTAAATACTCCAATATCAGGTTTTGCGATATTGAGGAGAAAATCCATTTCTCAGGGTCTATCAATTCCATACTCTAAGATGATAACATCATATTTTTTTTTCGCGAAGAGGCTTTGATAGGCAAAATTGAAAAGGGTTCTTATAAATTCCCAAATATTTGGGGTTCGTGATTCTTTGCAAAATACGGACAAAGGCAATCCCAATTCTCCGTTAAAGTTTTTACTTGACGTATAGATTTTTTGGTCAGGGAAATAGTGTTGGAGAGTTTGGTGAATGATCGCTCTACATGAGGTTTTCCCTACACTTCCATTGATTCCAATGATAATAGGGTTATGTTTCTGTAAATATTTTTTTGCAAAAAATGCAAGGAGTTTATAGTATTGGAGTAAGATTTTCTGTTTCATAGGGATTAGTTATTATATTGTAAATTTTACCTTTCCCCCTGCTTTGCAGGGACCTCTCCTAACAGGAGAGGCTTATTTGTTTTTTTATCCATAGATTTCTTTTTGGTAGCAAGATTCACAGTAGATTTTCTGTCATTCAGAGCGAAGCGAAGAATCTATTTGCTGTATAATCGATCCTTCGGCAAAGCCTCAGGATGACGGATATCCCCTCAAAATCTTCACTCCGATCCCTATTTTCTATTCTTTTTTACTCTGCGGTTTCTGAAAGAATAACGTGAGAATCATTGCAAAAGGGATAGCAAGAAATACTCCTAAAAATCCCATTACCAGTCATCCTAACAACATACAGACAAAGGTAAGGATCAAACTTACCCCCATGGATTTATTCATGATATACGGGACAACTACAGTATTTTCTGTGGTATTTACTATCGTCACAAAGATAGGTAAAAGCATTGCAATCCAAAATCAATGTTCCATAATAGCTGAAAAAAACATTAATCCTCCTGCTATTATCGGTCCAATATAAGGAATAACATCAAGGATACCTAACGATAATGCAAGAGAAAATTTATGTGAAATATCGATACCAAACAGATATAAAATCCAAAAACACACATAAATCCCTGTAAACATAAAAATACTGAGTGCAAGCCTATATTTAAACCAAAATGCAAGATATTTATACATTCTCTGTATTTGAAGTTCGATTTTTTGTTGTTTATATTTTGGGAATAATGCAACAAGGAAACTGGTAATAATATCTTTTTCCACTGAAAACAATACAGATAGAAATGTTAACATCAATAATTTTACTAAAAATCCTGAAATAGTATTAAATGTTTTTAGTGCAATATTACTGAAAATTCCTATTGAATTTGTGATACTCGCGATCATATTTACAACTCAATTTTGGATGATGGTATTCAATTCTGAACTTGAATTTTGCAAAGAGGATACTATTTCTGATTTTACTATTTCTGGAATTCGCGTTTGTTCTGTCACGATGATTGGTATTGGGGTGGTAGAAAATAAATTTTGGAGATAGCTAAGTTTTTGTCATACAAATGTAATAATTCATGTTATTTTATCGATAATAAGAGGGGATATAAATATAATACACAAAAATGTTATGACAACCATTATTGTATAACTTATTCATATGGCTAGTATTCTATTGCAGTGTTTTTTTTGGAAATAATTGATTATTCATTCCATGATAATTGAAATGATATATGCCCCTATAATAATAAATAATGTATTGAGAAAATTAAATAAATAATATCCAATTAATGCAAAAAGCATTCCCATAAGCCAAAATATTGCAATATTTTTTGTAGAAAAATAAATCTTTCCTGAGGATTCAATTTTTTCTTCTTTGAGTGCTGAAAGTTGAGTTTCAATATCTTCTACATTTGGTGGAGTAAAAAATCGTTCAACCCCTGACTTAATTTTTTCTTTGAATATTTTAGTAGTGCTTGTTTTTGTATTGGCTGTTGTTTTTGTAGTTTTTGTAATTTTTATGTTGTCTTTTTTCTCTTTCATGAGGATTTCTTTGATTATATGATAAAAGTTTTTTTTCTCGTTCTCTGAAATGTTGGTCTAGCATTTTCCTGACGGTCATTCTCTGCTGGGTTTTATCAAGAGGTTTGAGATATTCTTTGAAGTTTTCAATATTTTGTTTATTTAATCAGATAAATACTTTATAATATTTCGCATTATTTACTGTCTTTCGTTGTTTGGCAATATAATTATTTTCTTGAATATAATTAAGAATACTTTTTTTGAGATTATTTCTATGAACTGCTCTTTTGTCGTATTTGATACTGATATGACAAGAAATCTGATTGTGAGGAATATTGGGATATTGGGGAAAAGCATGGAAAGAAAAATATCTTCCATACCATCTCATTCCTTTTCTTGTAAGGAATCTGACATCTTTGGTCTTGAGTCTAAATCTTTGCTGGAACATTGTTTTTTTTATTGCAATTATAATAGTATTTCTTAGTATATATTTTTAATATATATTCTCAGTATATAAAAATCATTAAATTTTTCAAAGGGAAAATACTGTAATTTGTTATCTATTTTTACATTATATTATATTTTTTTATGGATACTGTAGTATTGACAAACCAGCAACAGACATTAATCAAAAATGCTCAAAGGATTGCAATTTTTGCACATCAAAATCCTGACGGGGATGCCTATGGTTCAACATTAGGATTACAAAAAATTTTGAAAAATATGGGGAAACACGTTGAGGTATTTTTGCCTGATGTGTCTGATGTGTATAATTTTTTGCCATGATATGAAGCTATAAAAACTACATTTGATTATACTGACTATGATTTGTTGATTATTTTAGATTGTTCTACCTTTGATAGGTTAGGGAAAAATTATTTTGATAATCCTGAATATTTTTCAAGAAAATATTATGATAAAACCCTTGTTATTGACCATCATATTGCATGAAGTACCCCTTTTGTTCTCAATACTGAACATATTGTACAATGTCATTGGTATGCGAGTACTTGTGAATTGATTTATGATTTATTTTCTCCCAAATTTTCACAATATTTTGATACAGAGAGTGCAACATGTCTATTGTTAGGAGTATATACAGATACGTGAGGGTTTAAATATGGAGCATCTGCTGAAAATTCTTTTCGTATTGCATGAAATTTGGTAGCATTAGGAGCAGATAGAAACCTCATTGTCAACGAATATATGCAAGGGAGAAAACTTGCAGAAGTGAAATTTGCAGCATGGTTGATTGATAAGATGAAGGTCTATACTCATGATGGACTAAAAATCATGTATACCCATTACTGTGCAGAAGATTTAGAAAGGTTTGCTATCGATATGGAAAGAGCAACCTTAGGATTAAATATTTTGCAAACAGTAAAATTTGATGGGATTACTATGACAGTGAGGTATATTGACGGAAAATTAAAGTTTTCTATGAGATCGCGTTGAGATTTGAATGTTGGTGCGATTGCAGATAGGATGTGAGGGGGTGGACACAAAAATGCAGCAGGATTTTCTGTAAAAATTTGAAAGGTAAAAAAATATGAAGAAAAAATAGAAGAGGTTTTAGAGAAATTAAAGTAAAAGGTTGTCATCCTGAATGAACATGAAGGATTCAGTATACAACAAATAGATTCTTCAGCTTCGCCTCTGAATGACAGTAAAATTATCCTTTGCATACCCCCCTCAATCCTCCCCTGACAAGGGGAGGTGTCCTGAGCTTGTCGAAGGACGGTGGAGTAAAAATAAAAGAAGATTTACTTGGAAAATAAAGATCAAAAAAAATTCCTTACTCAAACAATATGCTAATGAATTTGTAATTTCAATAGATAAAGATTTTTGGAATGAAGTATATTGAGAATATGTAGAAAATAAAGAGATGGAACAAAACAAACAAGAACTTGTCAAAAAATACGAAACTTCTTTATCTTCGTGATATGGAATAAAAATATAATGTTTATTTTTACAACATATTCAGAGAAAAAATTAAAAAAACTTACTCCAAATATTAACATAGAAGTTCAATTTATAAATAGAAAAATTTATAAATAGAAAAAAAATGAATAATGGAAGAACAAAATTATATTCAATATAATAGATCGAATTTAGATCGAGCAAGATATAATAGAAGAAACCCAACTATAGCAGAACAGAAAATACGAAAAGAGATATTATGTAGAGATAAAACTTGATATAGGTTTCTTAGACAAAAAATGATTGATAGTTTTATTGTAGATTTTTATTGTTCAAAACTGTTATTAGTGATAGAAATAGATGGAGATAGTCATGATTGAAAAGAAATTTACGACTTACAAAGAACTGATAAACTAAAAAATAAGTGACTTATGCTTATTAGATATAGCAACGAAGAGATATTAAACCATATTGATGAGGTGAAACAACATTTGTCGGAGCAAATAGAACAGAGGAAAAAACAACTTGCGAGGTGGTAATTTTTTAATCTAGTTTCCTCTCAGTAAAACAAATCCCCCTGTCCTCCTTCGCATACCCTCAGGATGACATCCCCCTTTCTCAAGGGGGATATTTTTCACTTCGTTCCCCCTCTTGAGAAAGAGGG
>PDOX01000043.1 GCA_002746475.1 candidate division SR1 bacterium | reverse complement strand
TACCATAGTATAAAGTTCTAGTAAAATTCATTGATTCTCAGTATCTTGATAATTTTCAACAATGAAAGAATACTGTTCAAAATCTTTTTTACTTTCAGGTAACGTTTCTTTTAATACCTCAAAAATTAATAATAATTTCTTTTTCTTTTCTTCAAAGGTTAAATCTGCAAACATATATATTTTATATAATCTAAAAATAACTTTTAACAGTATTATTTTACTGTAAAAAAAAAAAAAGTCAAAAAATCAATGACAAAATCACCCATTCAGATTGTCATTTATTAATTTAATGATATAATATTTGATTATGTAAAAATATTTTTTACTTTGCAAGTTCCTTGAATTTTACTATACTTGATACAATACCCAATACCAAATTTTACTCACTCACAAAGATAATGTATACAGGATTTTGGATTACAGAAAAAAAAGGAAACAATAGTTTTTGTTTTGATGAAGAAAAAAATCAGCAAAGGATTTATATAGCTCCAAGGATAAAATGAGATTTGAGTGATTTAGCTCTCGGTAGTAAGCCGGTTTTCAGAGAAAAAAATCAGCAAGGAGTAATTGTGGAATACCAAGGATTGGAAAAGTTTGTTGAATTAAGCCTCCCCTCGAAGGGGAGGCGTCTCGCAAAGCGGGACGGAGGGGTCTGAAAATGAAAGAGAACCTGTCCTTGTATTATTTTTGATAATCATAATCATGCCTTATTTTTTTGGTATGAAGCGTATACCAACAATTTGTTCAAAAAGTGAGTGAAAGTTATTCATATTGATCAGCATACGGATATGAATGAGAATACTCATATCCTAGATGATATAGATACCCTAACTGAGCAAAAAATTTTTGATTTCACGAACTGTTCATGTAATGTGGGGAATTTTATCAAACCAGCTTTGCAGTCAAGATTAATTTGATCAGTGGAGCTTATTACTACTGAATATAAACTCTTACATTTTGATACTGCTGATGAAAAATTAGAACAAGAGGAATATATTTTGGATATTGATTTAGATTTTTGGCATCCAGATATGAGTATTGAACAGTTTGATACCACGATACAACAAACTAGAAAATTAATACAGCACGCAAAGTATATCACGATTGCGACGTCTCCGTATTTTCTCGATCAGCAATTAGCTATTGATATTATTGAAAAAATATTTATAATATAAAAAATAATTATTTCTTATTCTTCCGTCTAACATGGATATTCTTCATTGAAAAAGTAAAAAACAAAAGTTTCCTTTACTATTTAAAATGTATTGTGAAGATATAAAAACAATTCTTCAAGAAGATTCTACTCTCTATGACGAAGACTGATTTTTGAGAGAATTTAATGATAGATTTGATAAAATTACTATCTTCTTTCAAGAACATTTAGAGAAAAATGGAGAAGAAAATACTGTTACTCTTCTTGTAAATTTTTTAAGGAAAATAAAAAAACTTTTAGGAATCAATATTTTTTATAATCTTACTCCAAACATTAGTTATAAAGATTATATACAAAAATCACTATGAGAACAATTATTAAACAATATTTTTAATAACCAAATTTATATTTATAAAGATTGTTTAATCAAGAAAGAATTTATTCAATGAGGATCCTGCCATCATCGAAATATCTTTTTCAAAAATTTCTGCGATATAATAAAAATTCCTAATCTAAAAACTACCATTATTCAAAAACCTAACTGACATTCTTTCCTAAAATTAGAATACTGAGCAACAACATATCTAAGTGATATTATACAAGGATATCCTATTATGGACAACAAACAAATTATAAAATTTGGAGATATTAATCACTTTAATAGTCTTGATATTGAAAATAGTGATCTTTTTGATTTTGAAGATATTGATCACTTTATTCACCATTTTAAAAATAAGACCTATACTAAAATACACCTTGAAATTAATAGAATAAAACTACTTATAGATAGACATGATCTTTATTTTCAAATAAACGAAAAAGAAGTAAAATACAACAACACCTATACTAAAATACCAAATACTGTACATTCTCAAGAAGAAATCTTTCAACTGCTTATCCCTAATAGAAAATATCTCATTCCTCATCTTGCACATAAGATTAATTTTGATGTATTAAAAGCTATCGTTTGTAAAAAAGAAGCTTAAATGAAAATATAGAGAAAAATCCAATCCTACCATCGTTAGTAAATTGTACAGGATTTTTTTTGTATATATATTTTTTCTCTATTAATATAAAACACAACTACTTTCTCATATATAATCTTTTTTTTAATATCAATAAAAAATTAAAGCTACAAAAAAAACCCGCGTGAGCGGGTTTAATCACCTTACAGCCCCTCTCCTCGGAGGGGAGGGGTTTGGGGTGGGGTAAATATTTATCTTATTCAAAGCCATTATTCTTTCTATATACCTCTCCAATAGGAAGGAGTCTACCGATAATCACATTCGCTTTCAAATCTGAGAGTTGATCTACTGCTCCTTTTAATGAAGCTCCAACCATCACTCTGATTGTTTCTTGGAACGAAGCAGCTGATAACCAACTTTCTGTTCCTTTTGCAATTTTGATTAGTCCAAGTGCAAGTCTTCTTCCTTGTGCAGGCACTTTCCCTTGTGCTTCCAATTCTTCATTCATTTTCACAAATTCTTCATAGTTTACATGCGTTCCAGGGATAAAGAATGAATCACCTGGAGTTTCAATAAACACTTTAGAGAAGATTTGTTTTACGACTACTTCGATATGTCTATCGTTAATATCTTGCCCTTGAGCAGCATATACTTTTTTCACTTCTCTAATAATATATTTTTGTGCTTGAAGATCTCCTACAATATCTTTGTATTCTTCGATATCAATGGCTCCTGTTGTCAAAATTTGACCTTTGAACACCTCTGTTCCTTCTTCGATGTTTTTGAAGGTAGCAACTCCTGAAAGTGATTTTTCAACGGTTTCTTGGAGTCCTAGTACAATATAATCTTTGTGCGTTTCTAGTACTACTCCTTCTTCTTGAACTTTTAATTGTTTTCCTTTCCCTTTTCTTGCATATCCTGACCCTTTTTTCAAAACATCTCCTTTTTTTACTACAACGGTATATTCATCTTTGATCACATACGTTTTTCTCTCATATTCTGATACCATTTTGATGAATTTATTTGCTCCTTTGTAGAAGAATGATACGGTTCCATCAAATGGTGCTACAACCGCAGGTTTTTTTGGAGGTCTTACTTCAAACAATTGCTTAATTCTATCAATACCTTGTGCCATATCTCCTCCTGCTTTCGCAACTCCTCCAGTATGGAAAGTTTGCATCGTAAGCTGAGTTGCCGGCTCTCCAATAGATTGTGCTGCAATAATTCCAACAGGGACTCCAATTTTTACCATACTTCTCGTAGAAAGGTCCATTCCATAACATTTCTGACATACTCCAGCAGAACATTTACATACTAACGAAGATCTTATTTTTATCTCTTGAATATTATCGTCTTTTAATAATTCAATATTATTTTTATTTAACAACTCTCCTTTTTTCAAAATTACTACTCCATGTTCATCAGTAATATCTGCTGCTAAAAACCTTCCTAACGCAACATCATAAAAGTTTTCTCCCATGATATCATATTCTTCTTTTGACATCACGATATATTTTTCTGTTCCACAATCATGTTCTTTTACAATTACCTCTTGTGAGCTATCACATAATTTTCTGGTAAGATATCCTGATTCCGCAGTTCTTAACGCAGTATCTGCTTTTCCTTTTCTTCCTGAGTGAGCCGCAATAAAGTACTCTGTTGGTCTCAATCCTTCTGCAAAATTACCTTTAATCGGGATCTCGATAATTTCACCTTTTGGATTTACCACCAATCCTTTCATTCCACTAATCTGAGTCATGTGCGTTTGAGATCCTCTCGCACCAGAATCGGTCATTGAGTAAAGATTATCTCATGCACCAGCAATAGTCTTTACATGGGTTTCAATTCTTGCTTTCACATCGGTCCACACATCAGTAATAAGATTATGTTTCTCAGCATCAGAATAAAATCCTTTAAAGTAATATTTCAAGATTTCATTTACTCTCTCATCTCCTTCTTTTAGGATATCCTCTTTTTCATGAGGAACCTTGATATCAAGAAGATTAATAGTCATGGCTCCAATGGTTCCATATTTAAATCCAAGATCTTTGATATCATCGGCTACTCTCACGGTTGTAGCATTATCATATTTATCAAAGATGATACTCAGAATCTTTTTCAAATCTTTTTTCTTTACGATATGGTTTACAAAATCAATCTCCTCTGGAAGAATATCATTGAACAATACTCTACCTACGGTAGTTGTAAGAAGTTCTCCATCTCTTAATACAATAATTTTATCTTTAATAACGATTTCTTTATTTTCATACGATTTCAATACTTCATCGGTCGATTTGAAATATCCTTGTACTGGAGTTTTATTGATCCATTCTTCTTCAGTATTATAGTCTGGATATCTCGGATCATAACTATCTGTCAGATAATATACTCCCAACACCATATCTTGCGAATGGGTAATAGTTGGTTCTCCTGATGCAGGTTTCAAAATATTTTTATCCGCTGCAATAATCTCTCTCGCCTCTTTCTGTGCTTCGTCTGAGATAGGCAAATGTACCGCCATCTGATCTCCATCAAAATCGGCATTAAATGATGAACATACTAAGGGATGAATTCTGATAGTTTTCCCTCCCATCAATTTAATTTTAAACGCTTCAATTGAGAGTCTATGTAGTGTTGGTGCACGATTTAGCAATACATATTTATCTTTAACTACCTCCTTTAAAAGTTTCAAAGCCGCTGAAGATCCATCTTTAATCATCTTTTCAGCTTGTTTTGGAGTATATGCTAATTTTTTCTCAATAAGTTTACCAATAATAAACGGAGTAAACATCTTCACTGCGATATAGATCGGCAATCCACATTCGTTCAGTCTCAATCCAGGACCAACCGTAATAATCGATCTTCCTGAATAATCCACTCTCTTTCCAAGTAAATTTTTTCTGAAAATTCCTTCCTTCCCAGAAAGCATATCTGAAAGAGATTTGAAAACCTTATTTCCAGATCCTCATCATCAAGAACCTCCTTTTTCTCCAACAAGAAGATTATTCACTGATTCTTGCAAAAGTCTAATCTCATTTTTCTTTACCACATCAGGCATTCCTACCTGGATCATTTTTTTCAATCTGATGTTTCTCATCAGTACTCTTCTATAAAACAAGTTTACGTCTGATGATGCAAATCTTCCTCCATCAAGTTGAACGACAGGTCTTAAATCCGGTGGAATTACTGGCAATTTTCTGATAATCATATTTTCTGGTTTTACTCCAGATACATACAAATTAATCAATAACTTGATCAATGCCATATATTTTTTCTTTTTATCTTTTGACTTAGTTTCAGCATAAAGTTTTGCATTCTCTTTGATCTGTTTTTTGATATCAATATGTTTCAGCATTTTTGCAATTCCTTCTGGACCTGCACCAAAATCTACAATATCTCTAAATCTATAAAAAACATTTCTATAATCACTTTCCATAATAGTTGCAGCAAATCCAAACTCACCAACGATTGCTTTCAATCTCAAAAATTCGTTTTTAATTTGTTCTTTATTACCTTCATAGAGTTTAGTTACTTCTTTTTTTTGTTTATCTGTTTTTGCTTCTGTAAGTTCTCTACTATATAATGCTTCTAAATCTTTATTTTTCTCTTCAAAATCTTTTGTAATTTCTTCTAGAATTTTTTCTTTATCTTCATCTTTTACATCAGTAAGTACTGCATATTTTACAAAATTTAATACTTTATCTATTTCATTTGAAGAAATCTGTAATAATTGATGAATCCCTCCTGATGGAGATGATTTATACCATGCATGTACTACTGGTGAAGCGAGTTCGATATGTCCCATTCTCTTTCTTCTCACTCTGGTGGTTGTCACTTCTACTCCACATCTTTCACACACGATTCCTTTATATCTC
>PDOX01000042.1 GCA_002746475.1 candidate division SR1 bacterium | reverse complement strand
GTATACCTAATAATCAAGCAAATAAATACGCTTTTTATTTAATTTTTATGTAATCTTTATTTAAGAAGAAACAAAGTCATTAAATTTCTGACACATGGTGTCAAATCCTTCTGTGGATGAAGCGATTAAGGTCTTTCCATCTCGAAGTTCTATCTCAGCATTCAAGTTAATCTCACCTTCAGATTTTGGGACACTTTCAAGTTTTGCGATTCTCTCTTTTGCAGTTTCAATGATTTCATCTTCTGATTTTAGCAATACATCAATATAGGGTTGGGCAGAAAAATCCTGTCCAATAAGCGTTTTAATCAACTCTTTGAATCCTAGCGAAGAACCATAATTTCGTCCTTTGGTAAGCAATTCTCCAACTACTGGATTATCTACAATATACCCATATTTTTCATGGAAATAATTCCTAAACTGATGCAAAGCCATGGTTGCCATTCCGTAGCCATGATAATATGCCGAGCTACTCCATGCATAGATATGCGGAACCGTCAAAATCCACAAATCTGCCTGTGAATATCCAAAATATTTTAGTGACAAAAATTTCGCGAGACTAATCACCCATTCTGGGGTTAAATCTTCTTCATTAGCCGTATACAGTTCTTGCTCAAATTTCACTATTGCCGCGATAGAAAGGATTGATCTGGAAGCAATTTTATGCAATTTTCTAACTTTTCTCTCAAATAACTCAAAAGGGTAGGGTTTTCATTCCGTATTTTTTGCATATCTTGTCCTTCGTTCTACACTAGAAAAAATCGTATCACAAAACATGCTTTGGGTCTCTGCCCACGCAACCCCCATCGGAGCATATTCCGTATTTAAAATCATGTCTTGTTGTTCCATGTTTGAAAAATGTGCGGCATGTCCCCCCTCATGAAAGAGCGTATTTCCAGTAAGCGAACCTGACCCTAATTGCCCAGGAATTGCTGTGCAGGTAAAGTTTGTCATTCCGGTGATTTTTTGTCCATTACTGTCATAGTGGGTTGGCATTGGCTGATGACAAAATCCGTTATTATATTTCCCTTTTCTCTCCAATAAATCTAGTTTCATCTTTGCCCCTTGGTAGTTAATCCCAAGTGCCGTGAAGGTTTCTGCCCATGGTCTGATCACCTCTCCCAATGGGAAATATTGGTCTTCCTCTTTAGTGAAATCTCATGCCATGAGATAGGAAAAATTCCACGGCTTTCTCAGATTTGGCAGTTCTTTTTCTAGTGGAGTAATCTCATCAAATTTAGGACTTACCTGTCTATACACCTCATCAAAGAGATTATAAATCTCCCTACTAGACATTCTTTCTTCGGTCTGAGCTTTGAACTCATAAAAATTTTCATAACCCATTGCTCTCGCAATTTCATTTCTTCGTTTTACTAACTGAATGAATTGAGGAACAAAATCTGCTGCTGTTTTTTGCATTCATTCCCATGCAGCTTTTCTTACTTGTTCATCAGAATCTGTCGCAAATATCAATCTCATCTTTGAGTTTGTTGCAATAATTCTCTCTCCTGTTTTTGGGTCAATATATCCTGTATCCCAATTCGCCATATCAGATTGTAGTTGGGTTTCATAGGCATTTACTTTTTCTTTTAATGCTTTGATATGTTCAGGTGTCGCATTGAGAGAAAAGAAATATTTTCGGTGTTCTAGTCTGGTTTTAAGCTCTTCCTGTCATGCTGAGCCTGTTTGCCCCGCTTTAGCGGTGGTCGAAGCATCCACTTCATCGAAATATTTATCTACTTGCTCTGTATAAGAGGTATTAGTCTTGAAATTTTCTAATTCTGTCTGTGCGGTCTGATACGCATCATCTATACTATGATCACCCATATAGCTCGTCCAAAAATATTCTTCATATTTCTGATGAAGTGAAAGATATTCTGTATTAAGTTGGGTTAAAAATTGTTTAATCTTTTCTGTCATGATACTTTTTTTAATAAGATAAATTTTTTTTACACCATAGATACTAACAAAGTAGAAAATAAAAGCAAAACAAAATATACCTCTAAAATAGAAAATAATTAACATTAATAAAAAGATACTTACCCTATTGAGAATTTTACATAGGAGTATATTACATTAAAGTTTTTTTAATCTTTGCTTGACTTATTGTAAAAAATAATTATATTGTAAATCATAATAATTTATATTTTAAGATAATTAAAATTATGTCTATAGGAATACCGACGGGGGAGGTTGAAAAAATAATAAAACCATTATGAGGGGAGAGTATTTATGATTTTGCACATCAACTAATTGCTGCTGCTAATAAAGAGTCTGAATGAAGAAAAATCATAGGTGTTTTTAATGGTGTAAAAATTATAGTAGATCCTACAGAAGAAATATATTCTGACAATATTGTTAATTTCTATCTTAAAGAAGCAAAAAAATGAAGAGAAGAATATAAAAATTCACCAGAAGGGATTCAAAAAGAAAAAGAATATAGAAAAAATCTTGAATTTATGCAAAAGAAAACAAACAAACTTATAGAAGATTTAAATAATTTAAATTTCTCAGATTATGAATTAATTTTAGAGTGGTTATGTGACTTTGAAAATGCATCTAATAATACTAATATTTTTTGTGATAGAGAGAAAGTTATTTCTGTATTTAAGGAGCATTGATTTGACATAGATGCTAATCTAGGAGAAAATATTGATGAAGAAAATGCTGAAAATATCGCAAAATTTATAGCAGGACAAATTTTAAATTGAATTAGTAAATGTGGTAAAATTAGACCAATTAGTTCTATTCTTGTAAAGAACCGGAAGCAAAAATTTGGAAAACATAATCAAAAAATAGAAGAACTGAAGAAAAATCTATAAGTATTAAAATAATTTTATAACCTAACATTATCAATTTTTTTATCACATAAATTCTCTTTGCATTTCCCCACAATTTTTGTATACTTCACAGGTAATGAATGAAGAAAAATTTTTAGTTTACAGAAAAAAATATACCAATGTACAGAACACACACCTGTGGAGAATTATCAGCAAAACATGCTGGACAACAGATTACCCTCGCTGGTTGGGTGAATAAAATCAGAAATTTAGGAGGAATGACGTTTATTGATCTGCGTGATCGTTATGGAATCACCCAAGTCGTTTGTGATCCTGAAAAAGTGCAACAAGACCTTTCAGGTATCAAATCTGAATTTGTTTTGCAAATTACAGGGGAAGTGATTGCAAGACCTGATGATATGATCAACAAAGAGATGAAAACTGGAGAAATTGAAATTAATCCAACAGCCATCAAGATTTTGTCTAAATCTAAAATTTTGCCATTCCCGATTGTTGATGATCCAAACACTAGTGAAGAAAATAGATTCAAACATAGATTCCTTGATCTGAGAAGAAGAAAAGTGTTGAGAAATGTAGAATTTAGGACCAAGATGACAAAATTCACCAGAGATTGGTTTACAGATAGAGATTTCTTGGAAGTGCAGACGCCAATTTTCACGGTTTCTTCTCCTGAATGAGCGAGAGATTATCTCATCCCTTCAAGAGTAAATCCTGGAAAATTTTATGCCTTGCCACAAGCACCACAGCAATACAAACAGTTGCTAATGGTCGGAGGAATCGACAAATATTTCCAAATCGCTCCGTGTTTCCGTGATGAAGACCCAAGAGCCGACAGACATAGTTGCGAATTTTACCAAATTGACTGTGAAATGTCCTTCGTAGACCAAGAAGATGTGTACAAGGTTGTTGAAGGATTTATGCTAGATTTAGTTGCAAAACTCGTGCCACACAAAAAAATAGTGACAAACTTTGTCAAAATGAAATATGTAGATGCAATGGACCAATATGGAACAGATAAACCTGATTTGAGGTTCGGACTAAAATTTGTGGATTTCACAGAAGAGATGAAAAATTCAGATTTTTCTGTTTTCAAAACCGTTGCAAATACCGAAAAAGGAAGCATCAAAGCGATCAGACTTCCAAATAAAACGCTTTCCAGAAAAGAATCTGATGAAATGGTAAAAGTCGCTCAAGAAGCTGGTGCAAAAGGATTAGCTTTTATTAACTTTACCGCAGAAGGACCACAAAGCAGTATTGTAAAATTCTTCTCAGAAGCTGAACTTGAAATGATAAAAAACAAGACTGAAAGCCAAGAGTGAGATTGTGTGTTATTCGTAGCAGATACTTACACTACGACAATCAAAGCCTTAAACAAAGTAAGACTCGCATTGAGAGACAAATATAGTCTCGCTGATGATAATGAACTTTCTTTCGTTTGGATTGAAGATTTCCCAATGTTTGAAGTAGATGAAAAGACAGGAGAACTTGAATTTGCACATAACCCATTCTCGTTCATTAAATGATGAGTTGAAGCCTTTGAAAGCAAAGATCCACTTGAATTAGAAACCACACAATATGATATGATTTTGAACGGATTTGAATGTCTTTCAGGGTCAATCAGAAACCATAATCCAGAAGTGCTTGTGAAAGTATTTGAAACCGTAGGACTTGGAGAAAAAGAAGTAAAGGAAAAATTTGGTGCAATGTACGAAGCCTTCCAATACGGAGCTCCTCCACATGGTGGTTTCGCCTTCGGATTTGATAGAATTATGATGATCCTCCTTGATGAAGATAATATCCGTGAATGTTATGCCTTCCCGAAATCTGGTCGCGCCGAAGATGTGATGATGTCTGCTCCATCAGAAATTGATCCAAAAACTATTGAAGAGTTAGGGATTAAAATTATTGAGAGAGAGGAAGATGGAAAGTAAAAAGAAGCCAACAAAAAAATGTCATATTATATGGCAAAATTATATGAGGGGGTTTATTGAAGATAATAAAATATTTTTTTATCTAAAAGAACAAAATAAGATTGTTTCTCATGGGAGAAGAACAAAAAAAGGAAAAGAAAAGTTAAAAATCAGTATAGGGGCAGAAAATAACTTGTTTAATTATCGAGATGAAGAAAAAGAAGAATGTGTAGATGATTTGGAAAGTAGTATGTGATCAAATGAAGAATTGGATTTTAATAATTTATTAAGATGATTGGAGCAGGAAATACATGAAATTTGAGTATTATCTGAAAAAACCATGAAAACTTCAAGACAAAAAATATTTGATATGTATTTGTTTGCATTATATAAAATATTTTTTTCTTATGTCTACAAATATTTAGAAATTCCTGAAAAGAAAACAAAAGAGCAAAGAGATTATATTGATATATTATCTAAGTGTTTCATTCATTCTATGCAAAATAATTACTTATGATTAACCTTAAATAATGTATTGCAATGGTTTTGGTTATTTATATATATCGAAGAACCAGTAGTATATTTCGGTGATTTCCCTTTTCATTTAAGACCTAATAGGAATAATGGAACTGATGATTGAAATAATCTGACAACTTTTTTGAAAAGAAAATGAAGTAATCTTTACTTTCCATTAAACAAAAACTTATTTGTTATAATAGAAAATAGATGAGTTAATGGTATTTTTTTTGAAAAATATTCTTTGAATGATCTGATAATAAGAGATATTGAAACAGAAAATAAATATAAGGGTTATGATATAAAACCAGAATCTCTTATTAAAACAATTTATGATAGAATAAAAAGTAATAGTGATAAATATCGGTGATGAGCAACAAGAGAGAATATCGAAAAAGTTATAGATAGAAAAATTGATAAAACAAAATATTGGAAAGATCCAATAAAATTTGTATTGGAAAATCAGGTAAAAGATATTTTAGAGAATTGTATAAAACCTTGTATAGCTAAATATGGATATGATATAGAAAATCTAAAAAAGTGTTTTGATAAATGTGAATAAATAAAATAAAACTAAAAATTTCTGTTGCATTTTAGAAAATATTTATTATATTAAGATAAATTTATTTACTGTCAAAAAAGAAATGACAAAAGAAAATGCACCACTTCTCTTCAACCAAAGACAAGTCCGCCGTCACCGAGATGATATCCAAGAAAAGCGATTTTTTTCTATCATTGATGTGATAGAAATATTAACAGATAGTTTGATACCTAAAAGATATTGGAGTGATTTGAAAATTAAGTTGAA
>PDOX01000096.1 GCA_002746475.1 candidate division SR1 bacterium | reverse complement strand
AGTTTTTCATAGAGTTGTTTTTCTACTTCCATCGCTTTGTTGTCAGCATTTAAGTCAATTTTGAAATGTTCACATACTTTTTGTAATACAAAGAATTTTTGTAAACTTTCTTCTGATGCTTGTTTGATATCTGCTTCAAAAGCTTTTCTTTTCTCATCTCCTAAACTTTCAAGATATTTTTTAGTATTTTCAGATCCACCAAATCTTTGTTCCAAGTTTTTCAATCTTGAAGCATATTCTTGTGCAACCAAAGTCTGAGGAATCGCTACTTCCATACTATTTTTTTGTACTTCTCTCAAATATCCATCAACACCTTTCAATAATTCAGTATCAAATTTTTGCTTTTCAATTTCAGTTTTGATATAATTTCTCAATTCTTTTTCATCTTTCACTTCTACCTTGTCACCAAAATATTTTTTGATATTTTCAGCATTCATTTCTGGCAATACCACTTCTTTCACATCTAACAATTCAAATGCAATCTTTTTCACAGCTAATCCTTCAGTTTTAGGTTGTAATACTGGATTCAGTGTTTTCTTGTATACAATTTCAAAAGTTTCTCCTTTTTTCTTTCCTACAAAAGTCTTTTTCCAGAAATCAGCTTCCTTTTTCTCCGCTGTAAATTCAGGCTCTCCAACATAGACAAATCCTTTTTCTAATTCTTCACCTTTCTCATCCAAGAATTTCATCGCAATTCTACTCACAGTTTTTTCAGTCAATTCCTCAGTATCTTTGTATTCTGCATAATTTTTTTGCAAATTCAACATCGCATCATCAATATCTTTGTCAGTAGCCGTTCCATCAATAGCATCAAGCGTAAGTTTTTCCCAGTCTTTATTCAACACTTTCACTTCTGGATAAATATCCAATTTAAAGGTCAAACTCACAGCACCATCTTTTCCATCTTTTTTATCCATAGCATACGGTTCTCCGACAAATTTGATGTCTTTATTCTCGTCTAATACTTCTTTCATTCCCATATTAAACAAGTTTTCAAACGCCAACAAATTTAAGTATTCCTTGTTGATTTTTTTCTCTACAAGTTCTTTTGGAGCTTGTCCTTTTCTAAATCCTTGTACTTCTACATCTTTTGCCAACGTAGAAAAAGCCTTCTCTTCAGCTTTCTTATATTCATCAGCAGTAAAATCTAAACTAATTTCATAGGTTGATTTCTTCAAATCTTTTAATTTCTTTTCCATAACAAAAATATAA
>PDOX01000041.1 GCA_002746475.1 candidate division SR1 bacterium | reverse complement strand
CAACGGATTGGTTCACTTGAGTGAATTATCACAAAAATCTGTAAATAATCCAAATGAAGTTGTAAGACTTGGTCAACAAGTAAAAGTAAAAATCATCTTATTAGATCCACAAAGAAGAAAAATTGGATTGAGTATGAAAGATACTAACTTTGACGGAGAAGAAACTCCATCAGCAAAAGCAACTCCAAAAAAAGGACTTGAAAGTGCTGTTGCAAACTTAGAAGAGTAGAAATTATTCAAGACTTGTCACTCAGAGCCCGATGTTTTGTTGGGGAAGAGTCTAGTATTCGTTATATAGATTCTTCGGCAAAAGCCTCAGAATGACTAACAATAAGAAGAAACCCGCTTTCGCGGGTTTTTTCTAAAAAAGATGAAAAAAATTTGCAGTATTCTGTATTATGGATATAATTACTTATAATATAGTGTATATATTATTTTTAATTAATAAATTATCAAGAATGGAAACAAAAGATAATGTAATAGAAAAATGAGAAAGTATTGATCTTAAAATAGAAAAACAAGAAGATTTGGAAGAGCAAGAAAGAGTAAAAAAAGAGCAAAAAGAAAAAAGACAGGATTTAAAAAATATTTTAAGCGATACAGGTATCCCAAAATCAAAGTGGGGTATGTTTATTCGTCTTTATGAAAAAATATCAGATGTTGAGAGGGGGGGGGGAGAAACCCTATTTATTATGAGGATTTTCAAGATTCTATCAAAGGAAAATTTCATACCAATGAGAATATAGAAAATAAGTTTTTTTTGTTGTATCCGGATGGTATGCCCCAAAACATTCAAGAATATGTATGGTTTATTAATAATTGTGCATTTAGGGTTTCAAAAAATTCATGAACTTCCTTAGCAGATCTCTTTGTAAAAGAAGGATTTTTGGATGAAAAATTTCACTTTATTAATAATGAAAAAGAAAATGCTATCTATACTATATTGGAAGAATTAGGTCTCTGAGATTGAGATGAAGAAGGAAAAGAGTTATATAAATTATTATTGGAGAGAATAGATTCAAAAACTAATTTGTATGAAGAAGTTCAAAATCTTTTAGGTGAAAAAAAACAAGAGTTAAATTATCATGCATTATATCATTAATTATATTATTAATGAAGAATAAATAAGAAATAAAATAGATAATAAAAATATTAAAAGAAAAACCCGCTTTTGCGGGTTTTTTCTAAAAATTCATGTTGCATTTATATTACGATACTATAAACTCTACACGTATTTTAGTATATTTTGATAATTATACCCGATGTGAATACATATAACCACTTTATTACTACTCGCACTTTTTATTCTCTGACTTCTGTTCTGATCTTTTGCATCAGTATTGATCGCAAGATTCACAGGAGACTATTCTTGGGATACGGTTAAGTCAGTTTTGCGAGGCCGTTCTGAATGCCCTCAATGTAAAAATAAACTTACCGCAAAAAATCTCATTCCTTTGGTGAGTTATCTTGTCCAAAAAGGGGAGTGTAGTCATTGCTGAAAAAAAATTCCAGCATTTTATCCTATGATAGAAATTATTTCAGGAATAGTATTTGTACTAACCTATCTTTTCTTCCCGCATCATATCCTTTCAGAATTAATCTTTTGGCTATTTGTAAACTGGTCATTAATGATTTTAATTATCAGTGATATCAAATATTATGAATTAAATGAACCGGTATATTATCTACTCATCGTAGGGATAGTAGGGTATTACGCATTATCATTACTAAATTATACTTGAATGTATGAGACCTTGTTGATGGGAGTAAAATCAGGAATAGTATTTTTCTTGGCATATTTAGGGATCTATTATTTTGCCAAGCGATATGCTAAAATCAGAAATATTTGACGAGAAGGAGAAGGATTTGGGTTTGGAGATGTATTATTTGCTCCTGTTGTAGGATTACTATTAGTGGGAGTAATGGACCCGATGACATATCATACCCTTTGAGATATATTTCAAGGAGTATTAATCTATACGATTCTTGCATGTATGCTTGGAATTATATATTATCTTGTGAGTTTGATTTTTGTGAGTAAAGATAAAGCGATGATTCCCTTTCTCCCTGCAATGATTGTGGCTCTGCGAATTTGTGTGCTTTATCCAAATATTTTTTCCTTATTTACAGAAATATTATTTAAAATATAATATCTAAAATCTAATATTTAAAATCTAATTGATAGTTATGATGCATATACCAGAACGATATACTAAACAGCCAAAAAAAATCCGAAGATTTACGATTCGATGAATCCTATTTTTGCTAGTATATGGAGCTGTTTTACGAAAATTATTGATACAACAAAATATTCTGAGTTCTGTAATCTTTCTCTTGGCAAGTTTATTTATATTACTTTTTTTAGTATTGGATTTTGATCTTTTTACTAAAAAACAAATCAGTATCGGAGTAGGAATCCTTTTACTCATAAGTTTTCTGGTATTTATTTCATCTGCACAACTCAATCTCAATACCATATTGGCTTTTATTTTTCTAAATTTTGGATTTATTGCTCTGATTTGGACTAAGGATATGCTTGTTTTTTATCCTTGGGAATATTTTACAGGAGGGGGATACTTGTTTGGATTGCTTATTTCATTAGCATATAGTTTTTTTATTGTTGGGACAAGTGCTCAGTATCAGGTAAATTGTGAAAAAATGTATGGATGACTTGATACGATTGCAAAAGAAATTCAGGGTGAATATTTGGGAGAGGGTAGTGTCACTCAGAGCGAAGCGAAGAGTCTACTGGTAGATACTATGGATTCTTCGGCGTTGCCTCAGAATGACGAAATAAGTCATCCTGAATGAAATGAAGGATCCAGTATGCAGAAAATAGATGCTTCGTCAAAGACTCAGACTCGTCTGACAAGTCAGAATGACAAAAAAAATAAAAATAATTATTCCTTCATATGATGATTTCTGACTGCGTGAAAAGAAGTATTAGCTGATTTTTGATTATCTAAAAAAAATATTAAAAATACGCGTGATCAGTTTTTGAAAGAAATTAATGATCTTGGAGATGGAGTGATTGACAAGGGGAAAAATCTATGGAATGAAATTAATATAAATAGAAAAGCATTATCCCTTTCTGCGTGTAAATATTTATCCAAACAAATTGGGTTTTTATATCAAAATACATATTTTCAGATTGCATTAGTAATCTTGATGAGTTTAGTCTTTGTATGATTGATTAGATTAATTACTTGGATAGTGACTATTGTTGCTTATATTGTATTTAAAATCTTACAATGGATAGGTATCTATCGCGTGAAAAAAGCTGCAAAGATGGTTGATACCGTAGAATAATTATAATAATTATAAGATAAATAAAAAATAATGTTTAATATATTTAAGAGAAAAAAAGAAAAAATATTGTTTATTTCTGGGGGAGGATTTAGAGGAGTATATGCCTTGGGAATTATGAAGAGAATGGAAGAACTTAATATGAAAAAGGATATCAAAGTAATATTTGGAGTAAGTATTGGTGCAGTGATTGGATCTGCACGAGCCAATGGTATGTCTGCCCAAGAAATCTATGATGAAATGAAAAATATGCATTTCACGAAATTTTATGCATTGAATATTTTTAAATCTGGGTTTAAGGCGTTAATTTCCAATGGTCCAATAGAAAAGATGATCAAAAATATTGTACCAAACGATATTGCAGAAAGTAAAATTCCTGTATATTTAGGATCTTGTGATATTAATACTGCAAAATTTATATTTTTTGAAAAATGACCTTTTATTCCTTTGATCCTTGCCAGTATGGCAATCCCTGGACTGTATCCGAGTGTGAAGTATAAAAAGTATGCGCTGGTAGACGGATGAACGGTTAATCCATTTCCAGTAGACAAGGCAAAAGAATATTATCCTAATGCAAAAATTATTGGAATTAATCTGAATAGTTTTATTCCACAAAAAAATGACCCTAAAAATATTTTTGAGGCACTTACGAGAAGTTTTAATATTTTGATGAAATCTAGGGCTTATGAACAAAATCATCTTGTCGATACTTTATTTTTCAGAGAACTTGATGTAAAGCTATTGGAATTCAATAAGAAAAAACTTCAAACGGCATTTGAACAGGGGTATGATGATGCAAAAGTAACTTGGGGATAAAAAGTTAATTTTCTCTTGACATTTATATATATATGACTATATTGTTTTTGCAACAAAAACACAAAAAACCAATCTGAGTTAATTCTTAGATTTACACCATGATGCACATTAACAGTTTAAGAAATCGAGGACCTCCGAAGAAGAGTAAGAGGAAATTGAAATGGGGTAGCTATCAGCCTCGTAGAAATTTATTTTATCTCAGAAGATAAAGTAGATAAAAATAGTAAAAAAAACGGCTCCTTGTTATTATGCTATTTGGTCGTGCAAGCTCATAATGAGTAAAAATAGCGGAAGAAATAATATTTAAAGATTTAGAAAATGGATGATATTTTAACAAGAATACGAAAAAAAAATGAAGAGAGAATAGTAACTCTTCAAATTCATACGAAAAATACATTTAGAGGGGATGATATTTTAGGACATTTACCAGCGAAAGATCAAGATATTTTTACGGTTTTGTCTCCTGATAAATCAAAACTCATAAAAGATGGGTTTAAAGAATGTAATGATTCTAGGAATAGTTTTTTAGAATCATTAGGGATAGATGAAATGGTAGAAGGAACAGCTATTGCTGTTTTGACAGGTAAACGAAAAATAAAAATTCATACTTTAAAAAAAAGTTGGGTAAAAGTATTACCTTATGGTAGCTAAGTTAGTTTACTAACTGGAAAAACTCGCTGATTTTCATCGGTGAGTTTTTTTTATTGCTTTATTTTTTCATTTTACTAGACTAGAACTAAATATTTATCTCACAATCTCATAACCAAATGCATATTGCTTTTGTCCATTGCCGAATCGCAAACTGAGGAGCTTTGAATGTCCTCAAAGATATCATAGAACAACAAACCTATAAAACGGCAACTATTTTCACTCTATACAGCGAAAGAAAGTTTTTAGAAGTCCAATGACAAAAAATCCCTATCATTACTGCGCTCCCAAAATGGATGAACAATATTTTTCTCTATTGTTCAAAACATAAAATCCCCCTGATTTCAAGTATTCTAGACTATCGTAATTTGATGCTTTTTTACCCACTATGGATGAGGGTATTATCGTGGAAAATTAAGAAGAATCTTTGTCACTCAGAGCGAAGCGAAGAGTCTAAACAAAAACTGGATTCTTCGGCAAAGCCTCAGAATGACGAGATAAGTCATCCTGAATGAAATGAAGGATCCAGTATGCAGAAAATAGATGCTTCGGCAAAGCCTCAGAATGACAAAAAATCGATACCTACAACCAAAATCATCATTTCTTCCTTTGCTATTGCAAAAAATATTTCCCTTCCAAAAAATATTCCAAATATTCTTTATCTCCACTCTCCGATGCAATACATCCGAAGTCATCATAGTGAATACCTCAAAAAACTCACAGGATACAAAAAACGACTCTTCAAAACGATTACACCAAGACTGAGAAAACGAGACAAAAAATACAAAAAATTTGATACTGTGATAGCAAATAGCGAATACACCGCTGACCTTGCAAAAGAAATCTACAACATCACCTGTGATAGTGTCGCGTATCCAAAAGTAAATGAACAGTATCTCAACACGCTAATTTCAGAAACAGATACAAAACAGGGATATTATGTTTATACGGGGAGATTGGTGAACTTTGTGAAAGAGTGCGATAAAATTATAAAACTATTTAATGAAAACGGATTACCCTTGCTAATGATTGGTTCTGGACCAGACGAACTTTATCTCAAATCACTTGCGAAAGATAACATCATTTTCCTCGGGCGAATCCAAGACCAGAAAGAAATGATAAGTATTATCAAAAAAGCAAAATGAATGATAAACATCACCAAAGAAAGTTTTTGACTTGGAACAGCAGAGAGTTTGCTTTGCTGAACACCTGTCCTATGATTTTCCGACTGTGCAAGTAAAGAACTCATTGATGAAACCAGCTGAATTTTGATAGCCAACAAAGATCACACAAGCCTAAAAACCGCATTTGAACAATTTATTACCACCAACCGAGAAAGTCAAACCATTCAAGAAAACATCAAAAAGAAATTAGCCAAACATC
>PDOX01000040.1 GCA_002746475.1 candidate division SR1 bacterium | reverse complement strand
TTTTTTTGTATCTTTGCTGAAAATATTAAATTTATTTTGGATTTCTTCTAGCTTGAAAATACTTCTTGCTTGATATCCTTCTTTTTTTGCTTTGTGGGTGTAGTGGTCTGGTCTAAATGCCATAATATATAGTATTATATTTTATATAAAAAATTTCTACAAAATATAGTATACTAAAAAGTATTGTTGATGCAAGAGGTGATAGAATTAAAACAACCCATAAAAAAAAGACACCTCATATAGAAATACAAGATGTCTTTATATCAATAATATCTATTTGATTAACTCCTAATCTACAATTATAAATCCAGTAGATTCCCAATTATAATTATTTATCTTATATAAGTCATAAATTGTTTCAGCAATGTTTTTTCTAACATTATTTGTCATAGTTGATTTATTTATATGACTTCCAATATATTCCTTATAATATTTTGCCCAATTTTTTCCTGTAGTCTCATCATAGTTATTTCTTACTAATCTAATCATCACAGCTACTAATTCATCATAACTGATCTCATCAAATGGACGGAACGTTGTTGGAATTCCTTTTGATGCTCCTCCTCCATCTCCGTGAAAGATCTTATATTCATAACTTTGTTTAATGTATGGTAACAATGTTGGATTAGCATTTGCTATATCAGTAAACTGATTTGTATATTTATAATTTGGAGTTCTACATAATACTTTTCTTGCAAATTCTACCATAAATTTCGCTGCCTCTTGTCTTGTGAGTCTTCTTTCAGGAGCAAAATCTTTTGTTCCTCTCCACATTGTCAAATAGTAACTATATAGCATTTGATGTGCTGGCAAGAATCATTGAGAAACACTATTCCCTTGATTAACAATTTTTTCATCTCTTACAGCATAACATTGATGTTTTTCAAAATCTTTATTAAAGATCTTTACATCAACATTTTTTAATTTTCCTAAGAATCCTGTTTCAACATTCTCTTCTGTTTTTTCATCTGTTGTATCAGTAACAGTTCCACATTTTCCATCATAATAACTTCCAGAATGATCTCCATTTGCACATCTATCTCTTCTTACGCTAGATCCACCTCATCCTCCACCTCATGAATGAGAAGAAGAACTACTGTCTATAGTAGGTGTTCCATACCCATATCCATGAGTAACGTCATCATACCCATACCCATAACCTGTTTCACCAGTTCTTACACCGTTAACATCTGTTCTAAAAAAAGCTGCAAATACTCCAGTTGCTGAAGCAATAAACACAACAAAAGCTCATAATAAGAGACTTTGTTTAAATGATTGGTTTCTTAAACTCATAACACATTCATATAAAGAATTAAAAATTATACACTTCTTTAGTATAAGATTATTATTTTATAAATCAAGAGTTTTTTTTAATTTGACTACATACAAAAATATACAAAAAAGAATAATTAAGAAATTGAATTTTTTTTATCAATAATCTCTTAACGCTTCTATTCTCTCCTCAATACTTGGATGCGTAGAAAGTAAATTTTTCAGCCAAGATCTTTTCTTTTTTTCTCTAAAATTCTCTGCTCAATATTCTGACATTCCCCCTCCTTCGTATTCATCCGCTGTATTATCAATACACATTGCAGAAACTCCATGATTTTTGATACTTTTTACATCAGAATGCCCAGAAATTTTTTCTAATGCACTAATCATTGCATAATTATCCCTTGTAAGTTCTACACTCCCTGCATCAGCAAGAAATTCTCTCTTTCTAGATACCGCAAGTCTAAATAAGGGTAACAAAAAATATCCTAAGATCAAAAATGCAAATCCAATCAAAGGCAAAATATTTTTTTTATCATCACTTCATCTACTCCTCATCCTAATAAAGACATGTCCAAGGGTCAAAATTGCCCCAACATACACCACAATAAGCGTCATAATCAAGGAATCTTTATTCAAAATATGTGTAAATTCGTGTCCAGCTACTGCCTCAATTTCTCTCTTATCAAGTGTATGTATCAACCCAGTTGTAAATACAATCCAAGCATTTTCAGGTTTTCGTCCCAGAGCAAACGCATTCAGAGCAGATGAGTCAATAATCCCAATTTTTGGCATCGGCAAGCCCTTTTCTATACAAAAATTTTCGATAATATTATAAATTTCTGGATGATCTTTTCTCTCAATCTTTTTTGCTCCTGAAAATGAAAAAATCAACTGCCTCTGAAAGAAGAAAGAAATTAAGCCGATAAGTAATATAATCGGTCAAATCCAACTAAACAAATCCAGTGTCATTCACAATACCATTGTTGATTTTGATACAGAGGCTTCAAGAGGAACATCTCCTGTCATAAAATATAATACCAAAAATACTAATCCAAAAACCAGTAAAGGAAATGCAAACAATAAAAAAGTTGTTTTGAGTCTATTTGACCAAATTGAACTTTGTATTCCAACATATTTCATACTACTACTTAATTATAGGGAATAATAAAATACACATATTTGTCATTCTGAACCGTTAGGTGAAGAATCCATACAAGATTTACTAGACTCTTCGCTTCGCTCTGAGTGACCTCCTCTTGTCACCCTGAGCCTGTCGAAGAGTTCCCCTTAAATGAGTAAAGAGAATACCTTGACAAGCCTGTCTACCGACACAAGGATAGGCTCGGTATGACAGAAAACCTAGAATTTAACCTTAGGAGCTTGTTTAATTTGTTCTGCTTCTGCACCTTCAAGTTCAAAGTAATTATATGCGTTAAATCCAAACATATTTGCAATGATATTACTTGGGAATACTTGAATAACGGTGTTATACTCTCTTGTTGCCGCATTAAAATATCTTCTACTAGCTGCTAATTTATTTTCAATATCGCTTAATTCTGCTTGTAATTCCAAGAAATTAGTATTTGCTTTCAAATCTGGATAATTTTCAGATACCGCAAATAAACTTTTTAATGCACCAGTCAGTTGATTATTTGCATTTACTTTATCTTCAACACCATTTGCATTCATAAAATTTGTCCTTGCTTCTGTCAATTTCGTCAAAGTTTCTTTTTCATGACTTGCATATCCTTTTACGGTATTTACTAAATTTCCAATCAAATCAAATCTCAATTTTAATTGTACATCAATATCTGCAAAAGCATTTTCTCTTCTTAATTTCAGTTTAATAATTTTATTATAAGACACGATAAAATACAATATCAATACTCAAAGTACAATCAAAATAATTCCAGTTCATCCAATAGTAGGCATAACAATATATATTATAATTTAAAATTTTTCTCTTATATGTATAGTTATCTAGTGTTATCTAGTAAATCCCTTATGCAAAGGATCATATTCAAAGATTTCTTGTTCAGAGAACCAGTGTTTAATCTCTTGTTCAGCCTCACTAGGATCAGCAGAAGCATGGATAATATTATATACTGAAGCATGAGGATTTGCATCTACATATCCGTATGAAATATGAGCAAAATCTCCTCTAATTGTCCCAGGAGCAGCAGATTTAGGTTCAGTAGATCCTACTAATTTTCTCACATATTCAACAGCTTCAACTCCTTCAATAACCATAGCTAATACTGGATTTCTTCTCATCATATTTACTACATCATCAAGAACTTCTTGTCCTCTTCTTGTTCCTAACTGACCAATTCCTTCATAATGATGGTGTAAAAATTCTTCATCTGGATGTACCATTTTCATTCCTACAATGTGTAATCCAGCTCTTTCAAATCTATTGATGATCTCTCCCATGATTGATCTTCCTACTGCATCAGGTTTCAAAACGACTAATGTTTTTTCTAATTGTGACATAATATTAATTTAATAAACTATATAAAATATATATATTCTTAATATATGATTATGAGCATATACATTCCATAAACAAATACAAGAGATAGTAAACAAAAAATTTCCTTGAAATAAGGAAATTTTATTATTCAATATTAATATATATATTTCTTATCTTACTCTATATATATTTAACTATTATTCTTTTCACTTTTATTATCAAATCATCAAATATATTGGGAAGTTTTTTACGTTTTTTTAGTATTTTTATAAACTCACCTACCTCATTACTGTTTTGATATTTATTTAATTTTTTAAAAAAAGAATTACGATCCCTATTGATAAGTTCATTAAAAATATATATTATAGCATCAATATTTCTATTTTTAAACAATATTTGTATATCAGCATCACTCATATTATTAAAAATTTTTACAATATCTTTAAGCTTCGCTACTTCTTGAAGTTCTTTATATTTTTTTAGTATTTTTATAAACTCATCTACCTTATTACTGTTTTGATATTTATTTAATTTTTCAAGAAAAAAATTACGATCTATATTGATAATTTCAGTCAATAATGAAATTTCTATTTCATTAAAAATATGTATTATAGTATCAATATTTATATTTTTAAACAATATGTGTATATCAGCATTACTCATATTATTAAAAATTTTTACAATATCTTTAAGCTCTACTTTTTGAAATAATTTAATAATATCATCAATTGGTATAGTTAAAAAGAATGAACATATTTTATATATTCCTTCTTCTTGAAATATTGCTACTATACCATTTTTTATTATATCGTTAAAGAATGTAATTATATCGTTAATGTTTACTTTTTTAAAAAACTTCACGATATTTTTCATACCTCCTTTATTACCTCCTATATTTAAGAAAAAAGTGATAATTTCATCAATAAAATCTTGACCCACAAATTCAATAATATCTTCAGTATCAATTTCTTTTATAAATTCTGCTATATTATATAGATATAGTTTATTCAAAAATTTCACAATATTATCAATATTACCGTTTGCTTTCATCTTTTCCAGTATTGTAATAATTTTATCTTTATATTCTCATAGCTGTTCTATCATCATATCTAAAACTTCTAAAGACAATCTTTTAGCAAATGTTTTTTCAAATATCTTTAATATTTTCACAATTTCCAAATATTCTCTTTTATTAATTTTCTTTTTTAACAAAAGATCATCTATATATTTTATATAATATTCAGATTCACCATAGCTTTTCAAAGTGATTATATTTTTATGATTTATCCAATTATTCATTTCTTTTTTAGGATCAAAAAATGTCTTTTTTTCAGTATCAGTAAGTTCTATTTTTTGTTTGAACTCATTTTCTCCAATACCATTTCTATTCAATACCCTAAATAAGTGATCTGTTGTCTTGATATCACCTATTCCTTTTAATTTTTTTCTTGTTCCATTTCGCTCTCTTACTGTAATTGATTTTTGAAACACTGGCCCAAAGGCACTGATAATCTTTGTTTTTACGCTTTCTGGAACTTCAATATAAGGTGATACTGGAAATCAGAATTTTTCTTTATTCATTATCCTTTTATTTTCTTTTTCTCTAGTCATTTTTTTTATTTTTAACAGAAAAATAAAATAATATTTCTTATTTTAAAGAGAACAATAATTATTTTAAATATAAAGTCAAGTATATTTTTTTCTTCTACTCTTGATTACCAAAAATAAGTTAATATAATGCATGATATTTATTTTTTATATCTCTCACTCCTTATACTACTATGACAGAAGAAAGCAAAACACATAACGATATTAAACCTACAGAACAACAAAGTCAGGCTATCACTGATACGATTAAAACAAATCCGTTAAAACACGCGGTAGCTCCGTGAAAGGCAAGTCTGGGAGAAGCTATCGAAATGGGAGATAAACTTAAACATACGGCTCCAAATCAAGTCAGTATTGGACTAGATAGATACGAAGAAAATTTGGCAAAACAAAGAAAAATTAAAATTCACTAACGAAACGTCAATTTTTTTTCTCTTATCTATGCTATATATCTATTTTTCTGGCATATTGTCTAGTTTCTTATTATTCTCTTTTTCCTGATACACAATATCAGAATTAAACAACAAATAACTCAAAATAAAATAACATCCAATCAAAATCCCGATCGTAAGCAAAGTAATATGATAATACAACGAGAGATTATACACCACATGCAATCAAAACCCTGCACAGATTCCAAGCACAAAGCCAGAAAAAATATTCTCTCTATTTTTCGCTACGAAATACGCAATTAGTCCAGTCGCTGAAAGATGCAACAATCCTGCGAACAATCCTCTTGAAGATACAAGACTGTTTCTACCATACTGAATCCCAATCCTACCAAAATTGAAATGAAAATAAGGTTTGAGGTTTGTCGGGAAACATATGTTGTACTAGACCCCACCCCCTGCTTCGCAGGGACCTCCCCTCCAAGGGGAGGCTTTCACAAATCCTTTTCAGAGCTCCCCTCGGAGGGGAGCTGCCCCGACAAGTCGGGGCTGAGGGGTCTATTTTGAGGGGTCTGTCCAGGATCAAGGGGAGGTTCCCCCACCTCCAAACTCACATTTTCCCCAACAGCGAATTTCAAAATTTCTTCAGCATACACAGCCGTAAAATAATATAACAATACCGAACTGATTCCGGCAGAAATTCAACCAATGCCAATAACACAAAAACATAGCAATGCGATGACCAGCATTTTTTTTATGGCTGAATATTTCATATTCCTCATTTGGATACTGAGCAAAAGAATAAACCCAATACAATACAATCCAAAGAAGGCAAACGCTCTATACGACACCCCCTCCATACCAATTTTCTCTCCAAAAAATGAGGGTAAAAGATGATAAACGAACAACAAAATTGCGATGAGGGAAGAAAAAATTCCTGCTTTGATAATGATGCCTTTTTTTAGTTTTTGAGAAAAATAGTTCGTAAAGACCCAAATCCATACATACGCGATCACAATTAGTCCTAAGATCGACCATACTAACTGCATTTAAATTGAGCTTTCAGAGATAAAATATAATTTTGTATTTGGGGAATAGCTTCTGCTGAACAGATGATAAACAACTCCTGAGCTGTAGATCACTTTGCCATAATACACTTAAATCCGCTTGGTGTTGGGATAGTTATCTTGAAATATTTTTCAGAACTTGCCTTTTGTTGTCTTGATATTCTTCACGGAATAATTCTAGCAATGTGTTCACATTTTTCAATCGCTAAAAGCATTTTGTGAAACTCCGGCAAAATCGTATGTTCAGTTTTTACTTTTTGGAATTTTGGATTAGTCGCCATAATGTATTTAATTATAAATATTCTCGCTTTCTAACCTTTGCACTGCCTGTTCTAGTTTAAACTCGTCGTTACTATACAAAGTCATCAAGACCGCTCATTTTTTGAGTTTTGCACCAAGGCGGTGATGCAGATAGATTCCTGCTTGATAATCCAGAGGGCATCATAGTGTTCTCGCGATGCTTCCTAGTTTCTTCATATCAATGTTTTTCAAAGTCATCGTTCCATCTTCTTGCTCTGAAGATGTTATAATAATATCTTTGCTATGTTTTGCAAGAATAAATTTCTCAGGGGTCAAATCTTCAAGCGTTCAGCTATAATACTGCGAGTATTTTTTGTTATTTTTAGTATTTTCTGTATTTTCTCCAAAACTATTTTGCACTCTTGCAATTTCAAGAAACTTTGCTCGTGCTTTTCCATTTTTCAGCTGTTCTCTCGCAAGATTTTTTGCTTGCTCTCATTCAGCAAGTCCTGCTAATGCAATAATCTCACTCGCAAGCTGGATCGTCTTTACTTCCAAGCTTTCAGATTTTGATGGATGGTTTTGGAGAATCGCAATCGCCTCTTTAGCTTGCAAGACCGCACCAATTCCTTGACCAATGGGCTGGTCTGCATTGGTAAACACCACCTTCATTTTCATCCCCAATTTTTTTGCAAGCATGTTGAAATAATAGGCGATTTTATCCGCATCTTCTTGATCAACTTTTGCGGTATCACCGACAGGAATATCGATCAGACAATGACTCACGCCCATCGCATATTTTTTCGCGGTAATACTGCTCACCATCTTGGAATACGGTTCCATCGCGATAGGATAGGTCACCTCCATAATCGCATTATTCGCAGGAGCAAGTGCAAGCCCTCCTCCCCACGACAGACATCATCAGGTCTTTTCCACCGTCTCATAAATTTCTTGTTTGTTATTTTGTATGCCCATCAGCACTTCCACACACTCCCCTGTCGCCGCAGGAGAAGTTATCGCCTTGGAAAAAGTTTTCGGAATTTTGATCCCCAACGAAGCGATAATCGGAATTAAAATCATCGTTGTTTCATTTCACGGCACGCCACCAATACAATGTTTATCTGCGATAATTTCTCATTTTTCTGCTCCGAAGTTGAGTTGTTCTCCATATTTTGCAGAATATTTAGTAGACCAAAATAATTCGTCTTCGTCTTCTTCTTGCAAAAAACTGGTTGCTACATAATACGCCAGCATCGTTTTTGAAAGTTTATTGTCAGAAATATCTTTGATAATCGCTTCAACTTCCTCCTCTGTAAGTTTTTTCCCCAACAATTTTTTCTTTATCGCCAACACCGAAATTTCAGACGTTTTCGTATACTGGATTCAAATAACATCTCCATGGTTAATCTGATATTTTTCATGCGTATCTTTCATAATCCCAATATATCAAGGTCTCACCAGTTCATTCGTCAAATCCGCATTAACTGAAGCCTGTTTCTGGTCCCCTGTTTTCTTATCCTTGAAAAAAATTGTCACCTTGTCTAGAGTTGTGATTCCATGCTTCGCAGCTTCCTTTTCATGAATTACCACCGCACAATCATCCCCCAAAGTAATATCAATCTTTTGCGCTTTCGCATGGAAATATCATTGTTTTTGTTGTTTCATTTTTATTTTTATATTTTAACATAAATATATCTTTCTAAATCCCTCTAAATATTTTTTAAATAATCTCTTTCAAATACGCATACAATTCCCTTGTATTCGCGACTTCCATATCATACGCGATACCTTGATCAGACTTTTTGTGTCTATTAATCCAAATCGTTTGCATCCCAAGAGCTTTCCCTCACTCAATATCTCTCGCGATATTATCCCCGATCATCATACACTCTTTGGCAACAACTTGCAATTTATGGGTTGCAAGGAGAAAAGGTCAAGAATGCGGTTTTTCAATTCCAGCTTCCTCAGAACTTACCAACACATC
>PDOX01000039.1 GCA_002746475.1 candidate division SR1 bacterium | reverse complement strand
TAAAATCTTTGATGCCAAGAGCGTATTTACTCCATTCTGATATAACTGTTGCTCTTTGGTTCCTAGTCCTGACTTTGCTCTCTCCAGTTGCGTTTTCAAAGTATCAATTTGCATTTTCATCTGCGTCAATTGTTTTTCTGCTGATCCATCTCCGTCCACTTTTGCCATATCCACGGCAATTTTTGCCTGTTGTACTTTGTTTTTTGCCATCTCAATTTGTGCATCAAAGGTTGAACTTGTCGCGTTTTCTAATTGCCCAAAAGCCTCTAAACTACTACTCGCCGACTGATAATTCACATCCATTTCATTCGTATCTACCAAGGTCAAAAGCTGACCTTTCTGGACACTATCTCCAACTTTCACGGCAATCTGATTAATCACTCAGGGCAATTCAGTAGACAAGGTCGTCTCTTTTGCTGGATGGGTATATCCTACATAACTGGTATATTCTGTGATCTTCCCCGTTTCCACTTCAATACTTTCGTAGTATTCTCCTATCCCCATAGGAATAGCTGGTTTCTTCCCACATCCTGAAAGAGAAAACACCCCCAATCATAAAAATACTACTAAAAATAAAACTGATACTGTTCTTGTCTGTTTCATAATTATGTTTGTTTGTAATAAATAGTTAAAATGTGATTTTTTCCCCTTTGTCATTCTGACTTGTCAGACAGGTCTAAGGCTTTGCCGAAGAATCCAGTTTTTCTTTACTAGACTCTTCGCTTCGCTCTGAGTGACACTATTCTGTCATTCCCTTGCCACGGAGTCCTCCGTGGTGAACGAAGGCAGGAATCTCTACTCATTTTAGTGTCATGCTGAGTTTATCTTATCCTTACCTCTCCGTCCCGACTTTGTCGGGACACCTCTCCTAGCAGGAGAGGCTTTTTACGCTTCGGCCCCTCCTGGGAGGAGGGGATACAGGGGAGGTAAGAAACAGAGAGGGAAACCGCACAGAATAGGGAGGAACACTACCCCTGTGCCAAAATCCCCAAAACTTTTTTCAAAACCTCTCTATCTTCTACCTGGCATTCTACCGCACTTTCATAGAGATAATCTCTAAACACACTCGCCAAAGCTGAATGACTAGCTTTGAATTGAATGGCCACTTTTTAATAAGTTTTTTCTTTTTTTGCATCTGTTACAAACTAAAGAACTAAAAATTAACGAAACTAAATATACCCATATAGGGTATAATTTCAAGAGATTTTTAAGAAAAAAAATAGAATCTCTTGAAAATCCAAAATATTCATTTATACTATATTTCATAATAGTGTTATAAAATATCGTAGATTCAACTTATTTAATATCTCATCACTATGTTAAAACATCTTTGAATACAAAGCAAAAAAGATCTCTTGGAAAATAAAGGTATACTGACTCTTTCTTGGATTACTACTATTTGACATACTATATCAAATCTTTTTTTGTTATTATGGAATCTTAATAACATTCTTATTTATAAATATCATAGTGGAGTTTCTATACTTTTAGTTTTCAATTATTTTTGGAACATTATAAAAGAATATAACTTTTTTGTATGGGCTATTCTTCTTATTGTTTTTATTATATTATGATATTTTGTATTTTTCCCTATTGCTTATGGAAGTGTATTAGAAATTATTGCTCATAAAACTAGATTTAGTAAAGCATTAGGAGTATGATTATCAAAATTTTTTATTTTCTTTGAATATAATACGCTGATCACATCATTTTCAATTATTACTTTTTTTATTACTATAGCTAGACTCTTTACACTAAATGTCTTAGAAAATTTCTTTATTATAAGTCTTTTATCTCTTTGGGGAATTCTCGTAATTTTACTGAAACTCTTTCTTCCTTTTGCAAAGATTCTCATTGCTATTGAATGATATGATGTTTATCCAGCTATCAAAAAAAGTATGAGCCTTGCTATATCAAATTTTGGTAAAGTCATAAAAGCTACAATATATCAAATCTTTCTATTTATATTTTTTTATTTTAGAATTGGAATACTCTTCTTAATTCCAACAATAGTAATGTATATCATTATATATTTCCAATGGTTTACTAATGGATTTGGTTCTTTATTATTATGGATTTTCTGAATTACATGAATTCTATTATTCAGCTATGTTAATGCAATTATTTATGCGTTTTTTGAATCTTACCGATATAACATATTTCTAGAAATCAAAGAAGAATAATAATAATTATATTATACGTATAATTTTTAGATATTATTTACATCCTAAATTTTAATATTTTTTGCAAACTATTTTGACTTAATGCAATTGCATAGAGGTGATCATTATCATCGAGATTAATTTCTGTATTTATTCCTATAATATTTCACGCATCATCACATAAAATACTTCCACTGTCTCAGGATTTCCCAGAGATATTGGTCTGCCACTCTCACGAAAGCAGTCTCGCCGTTCATGATACAATCTTTGCTGATGTCACTACCCAAACAGGAATATCATTCTCAATCGCTCAAGAAGATGATGTGTTTTGAAATACTGGCATATTGCTATCATCCTCAGAAACATGAGCAATTTTGATAAGTGCAAGATCTTGATTACTATCTTGTTTACTGTCTTGCTGTTCATCTCGCCAGATATTTTCTACACGATATTCCTGATCATCAACACTAACATAGAGCGAATTTCCATATTCTTGCACCATATCTTGTACGACATGCTTATTTGTCAAAATATATCACTCATTATTAAGCAAAATTCAATGTCCAAGCGAGATAATAACACTATTTTTCAATCCTCAATCTTGACCTTTCTCAGTGAATTGTTGCTTACTAAATATTTTTACAAGATAGTGTTGATTGTTTGTTATATATTCTGGAATAGGATGTTGAGTTTCAAGTATATTTTTTTCTTCAAATCCCCCTCAATCCCCCTTTATCAAGGGGGAAGTTCAAGAGGGAGTATCTCCCTTGACAAAGGGAGAAGTAAAAGAGGGATTTGATAACATAACAATAAAACAAGAAAAAAAACTCACCAAAGCAACAATGATTAATATTTTTTGATGAGTTTTCATAATAGATATACAATCTTAACAATCTAAATTTATACCATCTGAATTTTATATATTATTTCCATTTTTTCAATCAAAATTTTGTAAAGCATCAAAAAAGTTCTTTACACTATTATAAGTAGATTTATTCTTTTTAATCATATCAATAAATCTTTCAAAATCTTCTTTTTTCCAATCAGCATCAAACATCATATCAAAAGCAAGACCAGCATAACTATCCTCCATAAAACTTAATTCCAAATTTTTAATCTTTGATATTATTTTTTGTTCATCTTTACCTGATAATTTCATATCTGCTTCTTTCAATATTTTTTCAATATCTGATTGTTCTTGTTCAATGACATGATTTATGGTAACTTTTAACCTATCATCTCACCGTTTTGACCTATCAGACCATTTAATATCAAAAATATTTTCATCATAATACAAATCTGTATTTTCTCTAAGAAATTGAATAAACTGTTCAAAATTTTTAGCTAAATCTCAATCATTATACAAATCTATTTCTATACTTGATCAAAATATCCCTACCTTCATTCACACTCCTTTTTCTCAATCAAGAGGAATTATTCTATTGGATATTTTTTTCAAATATTCATCTTTTAAATTTACATATAAATGCAATGCTCAATTTCTAAAACAAGAACTAACTGATTCTATCTGTCTAAAAGGAAGAGTAATTTTCAAAGATTGTTTAGGATCTTCATTCATAACAAGCTTCTCTCGTAGTCAATTAACGAGCTTCTGCTCTACAATATCTCTTATCTCCCCCCCCCTTTATTATTAAATTTTAAGAAGTCAAGTCATCACATTAGGAATATATTTAATATATAAAAGACAATATTCATAGTATACATAAAATGCAACGATATGCAAAAAAATTAAAACTTTTTCAATCTTTTTATTTGCATTTTCCAATTTTTTCTATATACTGATAGTACAAATGTCCTTCGGGATCCTCCCACTTCTGTAAAGGAGTGGAGAAAAAATAAGGGTTAATAGTCTAAAACCAAAAAGCTATTAGCTCTTTTTTTATAGTCTCAAAATCTGTTTCAGATAGTATCCCTATTTTCTCAATAAACCTTTTTTTATCAATCGCCTTTGGTTGAGAAGTAATTCATAGCTTTTTTAAAACAAGCACAGGTCTTTTATAGTCGTTTCACTTTCCATCTTCTTCATACCCAATATTATTCCCTAACGAAACATACCAAATCTCTCTCATATTAATAAATGTCTTTTTTCAACTTTGGCTATGCAAAAAATATTTCTTATCGTTTCGTGTGTTGAAAGAATCTTTATTTTTAAGCATATTATTTATACATCATTCAAAATAAATGATTTTTTTATCTAACGATATACTACTCCTCACTAAACAGTCCCCCCTTCTTTTCTTGTTCTTTCTTTTTCTTTTTTTTGATTTCTTCTTTGTATGAAAGATTTTCTTCTTTTTCTTCTCGTGGGCGATATGCCATTTCAATTTTTTTGTCTACCATTTTTTTCAATGGAGTATCTGGCATATCAAGTTTAATATCATTAGAATGTAAGGTCTTTCGTGTTCCGTCATCAAACATCAGTCTCACAGCTCCTTCTTCGATACTGAGTCCACCTTTGAGTTGTTCTTTTCCAGTAGCCCAGACATCTCCTTTTCTTGCTCTTTTCCATACTCTCAAATCATCTTCTACACTAAGTAATTTTCCGTCTTTGTCTGAGTAGATCAAGATGAATGGTTGCCCTTGATACAAGAACATTCCTGAAACTTTATCTCCATCAGCAAGGTCAATCGCTTTGATTCCTCCTGCGGTTTTTCCCATTGCTCTCACATCAGTGGTTGGGAATAATAATCCCATTCCATCTTTTGTGATTACTCCAACTTTGTCATCATCACTTACTGGAAGTACTTTCAAAATTTTCTCTCCTTTTGCAAGTTTCATCACAACCGTTGGGAATTTTTTGAAGCTCAAGATTTGTTCTTTTTTCATCTTTTTGATACTATTGTCATTGGTCAAGAATAACAAATGTTCGTAATCAAAATGCAGGGTTTTTGCAAACAAGATTTTCCCTTTGAGTCCAAAGTGTTCTTTGATATCTAATGGCGCTTTTGCAGTTGTAAACGCTCAGAAATCTTTCAATCTCTGCACTACCAATTCTCCTTTGTCGGTGATCACGATGAGTTTATCTTGGTTGTGCGTATAGACAATATCCAAGGTTTCTTCTGGAATATTTTGGATTCTGGTCTGGTATAATACTTTCATTTGATATTCATTACTCAACCACAAGATCACATCTTCTTTCACTTGGTCGGCAGCATCTCTCAACGCCTTCAAACTTCCTCCCAAATTATAAACACTCGTGTCTTGTGAAAGTTCGGTTCTTCTCTTGTCTCCGTATTTATCTTTCATATAGGTTAGTTCCTCAACCACTACAGCATCAAGTTTTTCAGCATCACCGATAATTCCTCTCAAATACTCAATTAATTTGATTTTTTCATCGATTTCATCACTAATTTTTTGGATTTCTAGCCCAACCAAACTTTGCAATCTCATGAGCAAGATATATTCAGCTTGTTCATCAGAAAAGTCAAATTTCTCCATCAATTGCTGTTTCGCATCTTGTTTGGTTTGAGATTTTTTGATCGTTTCAATCACTTCATCAATAATATCTATGGCCTTTTTCAACCCTTCTAAGATATGTAATCTCGCTTCAGCTTTGTTAAGTTGATATACGGATCTACGATAGACTACCTTTCTTCTGAAATCTACAAATTCCATTAACAATTCTTTGATATTCAAGGTTCTTGGTTGGATTCCTTTGTCTACCAAAGTCACATTATTTAAGTTGAAATTGGTCTGTAATTCTGTGAATTTGAATAATTGCATCAAAATTCTGTCTGGTTTTACTCCTTTTTTCAGATCTACTACAATTCTGATGTCTCCTTTACTGGATTCATCTCTGATATCCGTCACCCCTTCAATTTTTTTGTTTACTACCAGATCACCGATTTTCGCAACCAAGTTTCCTTTGTTTACCATATACGGAATTTCATCAATCACAATGGCTTGATGCGATTTGATGTCTTCAACATGCGTCTTTCCTCTGGTTACGATTCCTCCTCTTCCTTTTTTGTATACTTCAAGAATATTTTTAGAATCAAACATCACACCTCCGGTTGCGAAGTCAGGACCTTTGATAATTTCCATAATTTCATCAATAGAAACCGAATAGGTTCCATCTTCTGAAACCTGAGATTCTAGGAATTCATTGATAAATTTCTGAGTAGAAATCAATTCCTTGTAGATCAAAGTTGATTCAATTCCCGCTCTATTCGCAGCATCGAGATTTCTCTGCAAGTGGTCAAAATATACTACTCTCTCAGCTGGTATTTCATATTCTTCCAAAAGTATTTTGAAATATTTTTCTTCTGATTTTTTTGGATCATTCCCTTTTGAGAAAACTTCAAACGTATCTTCATACCCAGCAGTAGTTAAGATATTTTTTAATTTTTCACATTCTTCTTCTGGTTTATTGGTCACAATAAGTTTTTTTGCTTTCAATCCAGCAAGATATTTTGCTAATTTTTCATTCAAAATATAGCTTTCACCATCTTCTTCAAACAATACTCCAATAGCATCAATCAACACCATCTTATCTTCTGGTCTCACAATTTCCATTTGAGAATGATCTACTTTTTTCCCTTCTTTTTCTATCAAGAGCAAACTTGCATCAATAACTTCTGTCAGATTGTGCGGAGCCATGTTGGTCGCCATACCTACGGCAATACCCATCGTTCCATTACACAAATGATTTGGAAATTTTGTTGGCAACATGATCGGTTCTTGCAATGAAGCATCAAAATTATCTCTCCAATCTACCGTATCTTGTTCAATATCAGCAAGCATTTCCTCAGCAATTTTTGTCAATTTTGCCTCAGTATACCTCATCGCCGCTGGTGAATCTCCATCAATTGACCCGAAGTTTCCTTGCCCATCTACCAATGGGTATCTCATTGACCAAGGTTGAGCCATTCTCACCATCGCTTCATATACTGAACTATCTCCATGTGGGTGGTATTTTCACAGTACTTCTCAGACAATTCTCGCAGATTTTTTATGTTTAGTATTCGCCAAGATTTTTTGATCATACATCGCATAGAGAATTCTTCTCAATACCGGCTTGAATCCGTCTCTAGTATCTGGCAAGGCACGAGAAATAATTACAGAAAGTGCATAGTCAATATATGACTGTGTAATCTCCTTCTCCAACGAATGAGGAATAATTTTCCCTCCAAAAATATTTGTCTTTTCTTCTGACATAGTGATGTAGCTTTTTTAAAAATAAAAAAAAGTCCTCTCCAATACCTTAATTTATAGGAAAACACTTTTTTATTTCAAGAG
>PDOX01000095.1 GCA_002746475.1 candidate division SR1 bacterium | reverse complement strand
TGATCCTATGGAGCCAATCCAAAAATATGGAAGAGATGCCGTTGTCTTTAATTTGCTCTATGATGTTGCGCTCACTGATGATGGAGATTTCAGTATGGAGAGACTTGATGGGGTGTATAATTCTATGCTGATCGGTGCTCGGGGAAATTTGGTTAATAGAGTGACAAAATTGGGAAAAAAATGGGGAATTACCGAGGGGAATGTTGGTGAACATCATGACTGGTTCTTGGATTATTCACTGGATCATTATTTCTGAAATATCAAGAGATTTAATACCAAAAAAGCGCTTGAACAACGATACAAACTCGTGCAAAAAGCAAACGAGTTCATCACCATCCAAGAGCCATGGAAAAAATACAAAGATGAAGCTACCAAAGACCAAGCCATCAACGATATTAAATTTTTGCTCTATGTCGTGAAAAATCTTGCTATCTTGTCTTCTGCAGTCTTGGTCGATGGATTTGCTAAGATTCAAGAAATCTACGGAAATGTAGACTTGCAAGTCATTGATACGACAACAGCGAGTGATAGCAAAAAACTCCACACCTTGTTTGTTGCAAAACAATTTGAGGTAAATCTTGATCCACAGATTATCTATCCAAGGGTTGAAGAGTAAAGTAAGGGATTATTCATTATTCAGAAAGTTGTGTTAATACATAATCTCTCAAAATAATATTACGCTGAACAATATCATAAGAATCTATTATTTTGTTTTTTGTTTTTAAAACCATTTTATTTCAGATAAGGTTTTTTCTGAGAAAATATACTTTAAAGAAGTCTACTGATGGGAATTCAAGAAAAGTTTTCTCTTGCTTATGATTTTCTAAAAAAGATAGATAGAGTCTTTTATAGAGATAATCTGTATCATATATATCAAAAAATGGATAAACTCCACTAATATCAATTGAACCATTATCCAAAGCATCAGATATATTTATTCACTTTTGAAAGAGATAAATTTTTATAATGATGTTATCAAATTGTTGATTATAATTGTCATCTTCTAAATATAATTTTAATTGTTTTTTATGCTTCTCTGAAAGAGAATAGTTATTGAGAATAATTTCTATTACTTTTAGAGTAGTATTCTTTATCTCTAATCCTATATTATACTCATAAAATGAAAGTGATTCTTCTAGAAATTTATCTCATATTTGATACTTGCTGATAATAAGGCATTAGAAAATTCTAATAATCCTCATTCCAAAGTATAATTAAAAACTAACTTATAAAGATTATAATCTTTCAGTTGTGTAGGAATTGTTGTATTTTCAAGAATTTTATTAAGACCTGAAATATACTCTGTATTGTTGTGAAAAAAGTTATACATTTCTGGTGCTATGCTTTCTTCTATAATTTCTTTTTTTGTTTTTTTTATTCACCAATTTGACAGCTATTATAAAAAGTAGTTCAATGTTCTTCAAGAATTTCAGAAGTAGCGAGTGAAAAGGACTTTCCTGACTTCATATATAATATATGTATTTTATCCTTAATGCTATCCATATAAGGTTTAATGCTCCAATAGAAATTTTTTTCTTTCTTCACAAGAGTATTTTTTTCTTTCTTCACAAGAGTATTTTTTTCTATACCAATATTATTATCATATTTAATAACTGTCTCATCTACTTCCCCAAAATCGTGAGGATTGAAAATTCTAAGATAATATAAAATATACCCCACCAATCCCAACACAATCAAAAGAAGGAGTAATTTTTTTACAGTAAAAAATCATTTTTTTGTGTTGTTTTCCATGAATGTATTTCTCTAAAAAGATAAAAATAATTTATAACGCTACTATTATACTCAGTTTTTTTCAAAAAGCAAAAAAATATTTTATTGCT
>PDOX01000094.1 GCA_002746475.1 candidate division SR1 bacterium | reverse complement strand
CGTAGATTCTTCCCTAAATGAACAAATTTTAATATGGTAACAGACAAATCTATTCAACAAGTAGAAGATTGGATTAATAATAGACCTATGAAAATACTAGACTTTAAGACACCTAATCAAGCTTTTAATTATGAACTCTCCCTTCTCCCCTAATCTCTTTTCTTTTTATTGCTCTTGATTTTTGATCCTAGGACCTACTTTGATAAGCATAATAAAAATCATATATCATCTACTTAACATCTACTTATAAAGTTTGGTCGTATCCCAAGCTCTTCGTTCAGGTTTCATACTAAGCATAGTAATATAATTTTTATCATCAAAAAGATATTTTCCTCCATAAAGATTTGCCATAAAATTATATTTTGCTTTGAGTGCCTCATTCCTCTTTGCCATAAAGACAAACATATTATTATGATTGAGATATAAATTATGACATTCTGCAAAATCTTCAAAAGGATTAGACATTCCATATCTACTACAAAAATGTTGCTGATCCATTGTTTCTTTTCTCGTTTGTTCATCTACCCAAGAAATAGCATAATAACTCAACGAAGGATCATCTATTTCAAAGTTTTCATTTCAAAACTCTGTAAAAAATTTGTGTTTCTCTTTTGCTACCCCATGAATAGCACCTAAATCCATCACATGTCCAATTTCATGACCTACAAGATTAAAATATTCTTTATAATTTTTTATAGATTGTCCATGCATAGTGATTTTTGACCAACTTGCATAAGCTCTAGGACTTCATTTCTTATTTAAAATATCAATCTTTTTCAATACAGAAAGGATTGGTTTTCCAAATTTTTGATATTTAACCATAAAGTTTCCAATAGTTTCAGTAAGTTTCACATAAAGAATTTGTTGTTCATATTTTTTTACTCCATGAAAATCAATTATCTTACAATATACAGGACTTTCTTTACAGGTAAATTGAAATTTTTTCCTGATATTTTGTTTTCTTTTACTAATAGCTTGCAAGAGTGCAAGTTTTGCAGAATTATGATGAGAAATCGTTGATAATTTTACAGCCCCTGTCTGTACTTGCAAAGCATCTATCACCTTTTTGTGTATCCCAGTATTTACTGCCTGAGGAAGTTCAGTATGCTCTTGTAAGTAATTGATTTCAAGATCAACTTTTTTGGGAAAACAAAATAGACCAACATAAAAAACAGCTGTCGCAATAATGACTTTCAAAATGTCTTTATGGAGTTTTTTCTTGTCAATTGTTCTGATCTTGCTGTTGTCCATATCGCATACAATCACGTAAAATAAGTTTTTCTGTCGGACCATAAATATT
>PDOX01000007.1 GCA_002746475.1 candidate division SR1 bacterium | reverse complement strand
GAACTGAGCACAAAAGTTCCGAGCATAATTCTTCTCTTTACTTCTTCTCCAAATCCTTCTGATCTGATAGCGGTGATATAGTCCATAATTCCATCAAAACCTTTGGTATTTTTTTGAAGACCAAATCTTAACCCATCAAATCTTGCAAGGTTCGTACTTGCTTCTGCAGGTTGGATAATATAGTACATAGAGACTATTTGTTCTAGGATTGGGAGATTAATATAGTCAATTTTGGTTCATTGATGTTTTAACTGTTCTATTATCTCTAGAAACCTTGTTTTAATTATTGGATCTAAACCTTCTCAAAGTAATGTATTAGGAATCGCTATTGTATATTCATTAAGAGGTTTATTATTTCGTTCAATTTTTTCATTAGCTTTGGTTTGACTCTGAGTATCATGGCTATCATGTCCCATTGTATTTTCTATCAAAATCTTACAGTCTTCTACTGTCTTTGCAAAGATTCCAATTTGATCCAGTGATGATGCCATCGCTTGCACTCCATATCTACTGATTCTTCCATAGGTTGGTTTCATCCCAACTACACCACATCGTGCAGCAGGTTGTCTCACACTTCCTCCGGTATCAGATCCTAATGCCCCGAGACACAAATCTCCTGCTACCGCAGCAGCTGATCCCCCAGAACTTCCTCATGGGAGTCTGTTTTTCCCATGGGGATTGAGTGTTACACAAAAATATGATGTTGCTGTCGTTGATCCCATAGCAAATTCATCCATATTGGTCATTCAGATTATGTTTGCACCGTTATTTTGCAAATTTTTTACACAGGTTGCCGTATAAGGAGCAACATAGTTTTCTAACATTTTAGATCCACATGAAGAAATCACCCCTTCCAACATGATATTATCTTTCAAGGCAATTGGTGCTCCGAGAAGAGGAGTATTTTTTAGATGATCTTTTCAAGTTTCTTGATTTTTTTGATCTTCTTGATTAGTATTTTCGTTTATTCTCAAAAATGCGTGATAACTATCGTTATTCTTTGCTTTATCTAGATAATGTTGATATACTTCTTTGGGATCAAGGGTATTGTTTTGGATACCTTCTAGATATTGTTTTAAGGTTAAATTCATTACTATTAAATAATTATATATTTAAAATACTATTTTTTAGGTAAAATTTTATACATTTGAAAATTTCAAAATCCCTGCCACTCAAATCATCGCAGCATTATCAGTAGAATAGAGCTTTTTTTCGGGTTTATAGACATCAAATTTCCATACATGTCCCAAGTCTACTGATTTTGGCTGATTATTTCTCAATCGTTGTTCATTTTTTGCCAGTTTATTTATATACTCTCGTCGTCTATCATTTGCAGAAACTCCACCAGAAATCGCCAACGAAGGAGCTTGATACTCCATAGCTGCTCTAACGAGTTTTTTACTCAAGACTTCAACGACATTTTCCTGGAAAGCGTAGGCAATATCATATTTTTCTTGTTCAGTTGGTATTCTCCCTTTTTGTTTTCGTTTATGCAATAAATTATGAATTTGTCCTTTTAGTCCAGAAAAACTAAAATTAAAGGCTTCGTGTGAGAGCCAAATTTTGTTGAAATCAAATTCTGGATTTTCCTTCCCTTTCAAGGCTTGTTGTCCAATCCAAGCCCCTCATGGATAAGGGCCTCACAACATTCTTGCAACCTTATCAAAACATTCTCCTGCTGCATCATCGAGCGTAGTTCCTAACTTGGTAATTGAAAACCCTCCTCGTATGAATGTGTCAGATCCCATTTGTTCTGCTGAGGTTTTGTTATTCTGAGGCTTTGCCGAAGAATCCATACAAGATTTACTAGACTCTTCGCTTTCGCTCTGAGTGACATACCCTTGTCATTCCTGCGAAGGCAGGAATCTATCTTTATTTACCAAATACAAGTCATTATGCCCACCAGAAACGGTGAGAACGAGCATAGGAAATTGAATCTCAGAAAGTTTTCTATCCAAAAACAATGACACAATATGTCCGACAATATGATTTACTTCCACGACAGGTTTATTGAAATATTCTCCGAGCATATTGGCAATACTTTCTCCTACCAATAACGACCCTGGCAATCCAGGGTGGGTTGTCACTGAAATACAATCTACTTCTTGGATCTTTTCCAGACCTATTGCTTGCAAAACAGGAATAATTTGGTCTGAATGCAATCTCGATGCAATTTCTGGGACTACCCCTCAATACATATCATGATCTTTGACTTGGGTATAGGCAAAAATCTTTTCTACAGCAAAAGTCTCGCCATCAAAAGTCACAATACCTATCGAAGTATCATCACAACTCGTTTCTATTGCCAATGTTTTTATTATTTTAGACATAATGGTTTTATTTTTTTAAATAATAATTTAATAATATATGTTATAGTATGTATCTTACGTAAAAAATCAAATATAAAATGGTATTTCTCTTTTTTATTATTGTATGGTTTTTCTTTTTTTCTCTTGATTTATATATATATTTTTATATATTGCTAATATTTTATTTGTCAAAAAAATATGGACAGAGAAAGTTTGTATAAAGAAGATATAAAAATTTTGTATTCTGCGGAGCAAAATCTTACAATACCTGTTATAAAATCTGGAAATTTTCAAAATATTCCTTGAGAAAAATATTTTCAGTTAGATAAGTGGATAAAAGAAAATACTATTTCTATATTTTCTCACTTTACTAATGATATTCCTATAAAATTTCAAAAAATCAGACCTCAAGTTCATTTTGTGCATGCAATGGGTGATATTTCTCTTCTTTCCCGTCCAATATTAGGAATTGTTTGACCAAGAAAAAATACTCCTTATGCAGATCAGGTTTTGCAAAAATTGTTTGAAAAAGTACAACAATATAATTTAGTGACAATATCAGGACTTGCAAGAGGGGTAGATGCTCTTTGTCACAAATATTCTATTCAGAATAATATTCCTACAATTGCAGTATTGGGGTGATGACTTAAACGATATGTAGAATCTCGTAGTAGGGCGCAAATTGAAAGTATTATTTCCAATTGATGACTTGTGTTGTCAGAATTTAAATTAGATCTTGAACCAAATAAATATACATTTCCTCAGAGAAATCGTCTTATTGCTGGATTGTCGGATGTTATGTTTTTGCCAGAAGCTAATGAAAAATCTGGTAGTTTGATCACTGCAAATTATGCTTTACAGTATCAGATCCCAATTTGTGTTGCTCCAAATACTTTATTTCAAGATACAAGTAAGTGAACAAATAATTTATTGATTCAGTGAAAAGCTAAAAGTGTAGATTTATCTTTTAGTTTTTTAGAAACATATTTTTCTTCTTGTCATAAGAGAGAAGTAGTCTCTTGAAAAACTAATATTTCTCAAATTCAGACATTATCAGATAATGAACAAAAAATTTATCAATGTATTGTTGAAAATACATGTTGTGATGTAAATATCATTGCAAATTATACTCAACTTGATACATCGCAAGTATTAGATGGAATATTACTATTGGAATTAAATAATCTAATTTATGAAAATACACCTAATACTTATAAGATTTGTTGTTAATGTTATTCTATGAATTTAATATCATCATCAATAATAAAATATTTTTCACTTGAAAAATAAAATAACATTGGTATTATGGATGCGTGATATATTATGTTTTTATATTTTTATGGGAAATAGTTATGACTGAAAAAAAGAAAACTGTTCGTCAACAGAATAAGACATCTTCGACTAAAAAAGAGGGGAAACAAGTTGATATAACAGTTGAGGCAAAAGAAAAATTCGATGAGATTTCTACTGAAGCAAAAGAAAAATTTGATGAAGCGTCTGTTGTGTTAAAAAAAGAAGCAAAAGTAGTAGAAAAAAAAGGAAGAAAACTTTTAGGTAGTATGTCTACTTGGTGGAATCATGCAAGTACAGCAGAAAAAATCTCTATGATCTTTTGAATTATTTTCTTGCTTGTTGCTTTACGAAGATTGAGACAAATTATTGTTGGAGTAGTATTCCTTATTTTAGGTGTGCTTGGAATTACAGGGTTTTTTGTAAAAAAAGATGAGTAGTATAGTTAGATAATAATTTGTTTTGTTAAAATAAAATTTGTGAAATAATACTGTCTTTTTTAATACTCTTTTAGTTGAGAAACTAGGAGAGTTTTTTTGAAATTAAGGGATTATTTTTTGTAAATATATGGGAATGGATTTATCATATAATTTTCTTGCATTTTTGGTTGGAAAAATTACAATGCTGGTATTGTTTTCATTTTTATGTATATTTTTTAGATTGCTAAAGTATTGTTAATGAATTTGAAAGGACAACACAGAAAATGGGTATATGTATGACTCTTTCTTTTATCAGTATTGTTTGTATTTTTTTTGGGAAGAACATTTAATCCAGAAACTGGAAAAAGGTATTGGAGTTTTGATATTCATGGAGTAGAACATTTTAGGAAAGGTTTAGATGTTTCATGAGGAACAAGACTTACCTATAAAATTGTTTATGATAAATATGAGGAAGCATATAAAGGGAAAACTGCTCAATTGCAGAAAATTAAGCAAGATGTAGAGAATATTCTATTTAAACAGATTGACAAGAGAATTTCTAGTCTTGGAGTTGCAGATGCGAAAGTATATAAGCAACTTATGGATGGAAAGACGTATATTAATGTAGATATTGGAGGGATCTCTGATTTGGATCAAGCAAAAGGATTGATCGGAAAAACTGTTGAATTGGAATTTAGACTGCCATCTGAAGAAAAACCTTCTGCTGAACAACAAGCACAGAGAAAACAGTTAGCAAATGATTTACACAAAGAGTTGTTAGCTCACCCAGAAAGTTTTGAAAAATTATCTGAAAATAAAGGTTCGCAATCTATTTATTATGTACATTTTACTGGAGCTACTGTACAACAGTTTCCTCCGATGTTGAAAGATAATATGAATGTGGTTGATGGTTTGACTAATGGACAGGTGACTTCACAGTTGTTGACAGGGGTGTATACCTATAGTCAAGTGCCCACTGGATCTGGTCAAATCACATTGGAACCAATTTCTGGATATGGAATTGTGAAATTGAATAGTAAACAAGATAGTGTTGTAGAAACTGTTGCACAAAAAGATATTGTAGCTACTGCAAAAAGATTATCGTTGCAGGTTAATGAAGAAGAAAAAGTATTGGATGCTGCACCAGAAAAGATGTCAGGTTTGGCAAATGGTAACTATAATTGGTATACTAAACTTGCAGATGCTGGGAAAGCGATGTATAAAGTAAAAGTTGCTTTTGTTGCACCAAGTCTATCAGGTGATGATACTACTGCAGTTGTTGATGCGGTTGCAGAACAGATTAAAACTTCTGACACCCTCAGTGGAGCGACTTTATTGATGAACAATGAATGGAAAACTGAAGACGAAATCAGAGCTGTAGTTTCAAAATTTAGTCCATTAAATAGTTCTCATATTTATGAGGAGATGAATGGAAAATATGTTGTGTATGTTTCTGAATTAAAAGGAGAAAATCAACAGGTATATACCTATGTGAGTGTTGCAAATGTTCCTGCTGATTTTGTTGAGCAATTGACGAAAAAAACTGTTTATGATATTGCATTTACTTTTGTTCAAGATAGAGAACCTTGGGTATTAGCAAAAACTAAAAATAACAAAATTCTTAATGGTGCATATTTCAAATTTGCAAATCCTGGGGTATCACAATTAGGAGAATCTGTGGTAGAAATTACCTTTAACGATGAAGGTAAACAGGTATTCTGTGATATTACTAACGAAAATATCGGAAAACAGATGGCAATTTTTGTAGGAGGGAAAATGTTGACGAATCCTGTTATTAGATCAAAAATTTGTGGCGGTATGGCACAAATTAGTGGAAGTTATACTCCTGAATCAGCGAAAGTGCTTTCTGATGATTTGAATGATTGAGCGTTGCCTGCACCCCTTGTTTTACTTCAAGAAGAAAAAATTAGTCCATTGTTAGGGGAAAATGCTTTGAATCAAGCATTATTAGCTGGATTGATTGGTATTGTTACTATCTTCGTTTTTGTAGTATTGCTGTATGGAGTGAGAAAGGCATTAGTAACGGTTGGGGTATTAGCGATGTTCTTGTTGGTATTATGATTGTTTATGAAAGTCGTAGATTATGCACTTTCACTCAGTGCTATTGCAGCAGTTATTCTTTCTGTAGGTATGGCTGTGGATGCAAATATTTTGATCTTTGAAAGAATGAGAGAAGAAGTAAAAAATGGTAAGAATATAAAGTCAGCTATTGATGTTGCTTATGAGAGAAGTTGGTTTGCGATCAAAGATGGTAATGTAAGCACAGGAATTATTGCATTCTTGCTCTTTACTATGGGAAATAGTATTTTTAAAGGGTTTGGATCAATGTTGATTGTTACGGTATTGTTGACATTGTTTGTCAATGTTCCTCTTACCAAAATATTGTTAAAAATAGTGTTTGTAGAGATTTTTATCTTGCAATTTCAATCTGTTTTTGTATAATTCACATCACTTGTGGAGAGGTGCCTGAGTGGTCGAAAGGAGCTCACTGCTAACGAGTCGTACGAGCGATCGTACCATGGGTTCGAATCCCATCCTCTCCGCCAGTGTTTGTAATTGTATATTTGGCTTTGTAGCTCAGTTGGTTAGAGCGCGCCTCTCATAAGGGCGAGGTCGGCGGTTCGAATCTGCCCAAAGCCAATTTGTGATATTACCGTCATTCAAAAATATATTTTATTTAGACCAACTGATTTATTATGGCAAAAAAATGAGCAAGAATTACTATTGCATTGCAATGTACTGTATGTAAGAAAGTAAATTATTTTACAAGTTTGAATAAGACTAATACTTCTGAATTAGGGTTATTGAAATACTGTAAGCAATGTAAAAAACATACAAAACACAAGGTGAGAGAAAAATTAAAATAAGAAAAACACTATAATAATAGTGTAAAAAAATAGGTTAGAAGAATGCTAGTAAAGAAGATGCTAGTAAAGCATATACAAAAAGAAATTAAAGAAAAAAAGTATTTTATTTATAACAGTTGTTTGAATGTTGAAAATTAGATTAGCAAGACACGGGAGAAAAAAAGCTCCGTTCTATCGTATGGTACTTACTGAGCATACAAAACCTGCTCAATCAGGATATAAATTAGTTTT
>PDOX01000093.1 GCA_002746475.1 candidate division SR1 bacterium | reverse complement strand
GAAAAAGATATTTTGCTGATTCAGAGGATTACAACACCATTGTTAGATAGGACAAATACGATTGTAGACTTGGGATTGTGATATTTGAATCTTAATAGAATTATTACAACCCTTTCAGGAGGGGAAATTCAGAGATTGAGACTGACGAAACAATTGGGAAACAAGTTGACAGGGATTATGTATATTCTGGATGAGCCAACGATTGGACTGGATGATAGAGAAATTGAAAAAGTGATAAAATCTATCAGAACTTTGCAAGAGATGGGGAATACGATTATTGTTGTTGAACATAATGAAAGATTTATAAAAAATGCAGATTGGATTGTGGAAATTTGACCTCGTGCAGGAGATTTTTGATGAGAAGTAATGTATAATGGTCCCTATGATGAGTTTTTGAAGACCGATACGCTTACTGCTCAATATATGAATCACAAAAAAGTAATTGATATAAATTTTGACCATAATCCAACGAACGATACCATTAAAATCAGAAAAGCGAGTAAATTTAACCTTAATAATGTAGATGTAGATATTAGATTAGGGTCGTTTACTGTGATTACTGGATCTTCGTGAGCTGGAAAGACAACGCTGATGTATGAAACTCTATATAAATTTTTGAATGAAAAAGAAAAATTTGTACAGTCATATATTAGATTGCAACTTTTGAAAAAAGGGATGTCATGGGAGGAAATTATTTCTGCTCCGATTATGAAAAAAGATGTCTATGAACATTATGAAAATCTTGCTACTCAAGAGTTTTACACGGAGCTGGGAGTAGAGAGTATTAGAGGAATTGATGAGGTGAAAAATACCATTTATGTAGATCAGACCAGTATCGGAAAAACTCCGAGATCCTGTCCTTCTACCTTTATTGGGACATTTGATCATATCAGAAATCTCTTTGCTGGAACAACCCAAGCAAAATATCTTGGATTTAATAATGGACATTTTTCGTTTAATTCAAATAAGGGGGCGTGTCCAGCTTGTAAAGGATACGGATATAAAAAAATTGAGTTGCAGTTTCTCCCTGATACTTATGTAGACTGTGATCTGTGTAAAGGAAAGAGATATAAACCTGAGATCTTGGCAATCAAGCGAAATGGAAAAAGTATTTCAGAGATTTTAGATATGTATGTGGTTGATGCTCTAGAATTTTTCAAAGAAATTGATCATATCAAGGAAGAATTGCAACTGATGTGTGATATTGGACTTGGCTATATCAAAATGGGGCAACCTGCTCACACATTATCTTGATGAGAATCACAGAGATTAAAACTTGTGAAGCATTTACTGAAAGATTATAGAGGACATACCGTGTATTTTCTTGATGAGCCAACCGTTGGTTTGCAT
>PDOX01000092.1 GCA_002746475.1 candidate division SR1 bacterium | reverse complement strand
AATCTGTGGTGAACATGGAGGAGATCCTAAATCTATTGATTTCTGTCATAGAACAGGATTAAACTATGTAAGTTGTTCTCCATATAGAGTGCCTATCGCTAGACTGGCTGCTGCACAATCAGCTATCAATAATGGGTAAATAATAATGGTTAATGGTTAGTGATTAATTATCAATAACAAAGCCTCGTCATCCTGAGGTTTACCCGAAGGATCCAGTTAACGAGAATAGATTCTTCGGCTACGCCTCTGAATGACGAGTATATGAAAATAGATTCCTGCCTTCGCAGGAATGACAAAAAACCTCGGGCAGAAATATTCTGCAATATCCGAGGTTTTTTTAGTATAATTCTTTTTAGAATTTTCTAATTTTTATTATTCACTTATTTGTTTAACTCATAACCTTCTGCGGTATCTTTGATAGTATATCCAGCGTCTTGGATTTTATTTCTCAATTCATCTGCGAGAGTGTAGTTTTTTTCTATTTTTGCTTGTTTTCTCTGTTCTGCTAATGTGATGATTTCTTCTGGAATAATTTTATCATTAGTTGTATTTTCTATATCCTCGCTATTTGTAAACAAGTCTAGTTTCAAGAAATGAGTATCTAAATAATTGATGAAAGCGATATCTTCTTCACTCGGATTTTTTAGAAGTTTATTGATTTCTGCTAAGAGATTTGGCGTATTGAAATCATCAAAGAGAGTTGTTAGAATATTGCTGTAGTTATCAGACCCCTCCGTTCCGCAAAGCGGAACACCTCCCCTCCAAGGGGAGGCTTGATTAGAATATTTCGCTATTTTTTTCTTCAGATTTTTTCTCGCATTTTGAGCTGATGTGAGGTTTTCCCAAGTGAAATCTTGGAAGGATCTATAATGTGCCATGAAAAAGAAATATCTCAAATCAAGCACATCATACCCTTTGTCTTGGATATCTTGTAAGCTGTACATATTCCCTAGGGATTTCCCCATTCTTCCTCCATCTACTTGCAAAAATTGGTTGTGGAGCCAGTATTTCACCCATGGTTTTTTTCCAAAACAACATTCTGATTGTGCGATTTCGTTGGGATGATGAATAGAAATATGGTCTGCTCCTCCATGGTGAATATCAAACTGTTCACCTAAATATTTACTGGACATTGCACTACATTCTGCGTGTCGTCCAGGAAATCCTACTCCTCGTGGAGAATCTCGTTCCATCTCTCTTTTTCCTGTTCCGACATCTTCTTGTTTAGCAAATTTCCAGAGAGCAAAATCGGTAATATTTTTCTTACCTCCCATCTCTACTCTCTCCCCTCCTCTGAGGTTTTCCAAATGTTTTTTGTAGTTAGGTCCAAGCAACTTTCCATAATCATCAATTTTACTCGTATTC
>PDOX01000028.1 GCA_002746475.1 candidate division SR1 bacterium | reverse complement strand
GAGCATCTGTTTTTTCTAAAATTTTACATATTTGTTCTAGTCCATGTCCATAGGCATTAGATTTTACTACTGGGAAAATAGCATGATCAGGTTTGTATGCTTGAAATGTTTTATAATTATTGAGTATTGCATTTTTGTTGATGGTGATGGTATTCATCGGGGTGGGATTGTTGGTGAATAGATTTTTTAGTCGTTTGAACATTTTAAATAATGGTTAGTGATAAATGATTAATTATTAATGATAGAGGGGGTGTCATCCAGAACCCGTAGGGTGAAGGATCTAGTGAGCGAGTATGGATTCTTCGTTTACGCTCTGAATGACGGGGGAGTGAGTATGGATTCCTGTCTTCGCAGGAATGACAGGGGAGCGAATTTTTTACTCTATCTCATACACAAGATATTCTACATTTTTTTTAGGATTTGCTTTTCATTCAGCGATATATCTCCTAAATCGGGTTCTTTGTTTCTTTGCGAGGTGATGGGTGTTTCTCTTGAGGAGTTCTTCCATTTTTTCTTTGTCGTATTCTCCTTGGAGATAGCCAACAACTTCTTTGTAACCGATGCCTTGCATAGATTGTAAATTTGGATCATATCATTGGTCAAGTAATCACTGTACTTCTTCTATCAGTCCCCATTTTTTTCCGTCTTGTATTGTTCAATTGAGCATTTCTTTTATTCTTGCGTTGATAAGTTTATTCGTAGTTTCTTTGTCTCTTCGGATTCCTATCATGAGAATTGGTTGGTCAACGGGTTGTTCTTTACATACTTCTGTCTTCGGTTTTCAGGTATTTTCGTAGATTTCTAGTGCTCTGATGATATATCTGGTGCTATTGGGATGGAGCTTTTCTGCTTCGATAGGATCAATTTTTTGAAGTTTTTGGTGTAATATTCATGGGGTTTTCTCTTCTTCTGCTTCTCGTAGTTTTCTCTGTGAGATGTTGGGTTTGCTTTCTGGGAGGGTGAAATTTTTGTAAATAGTATCGATATAGAGTCATGTTCCTCCTACGATACATGGAATATTTCCTCTAGATTGGATATTTTTTATCTGTTGTTTTGTGGCTTTTTGTCGTTGTCAGGCAGTGTAGTGTTCGTCAGGATTTACAATATTTATCTGATGATGGGGAATGAGATCTAAATATTTTTGTGGAATTTTATCGGTTCCGATATCCATTTTTTTGAAAATTTGTCTACTATCTGATGAAATAACTTCGATTGGAAAATCTTTGCTGAGTTCTACCGAGAGTCTTGTCTTTCCTGTTGCGGTTGCCCCCCAGATGATGATGATTCCATTTGGATTTTTTTTTATAAAATTTTGAATTTTTATTTTTGCATCGTTGCTGATTTCATTGAATTGCATATCTTTTGTAGCGTAGTAGTAAAAACTATTGTTTAAATAATTTTGATTTTAGTATGGAGGAGAGTATAGTAAAGTTGTAATAAAAAAACAAGGAAAAATAGTAATTATTTATTACTCTAACCATATTATATCACTTTTTTTGTTATCGTAAGTGTAAAATGAGTATTTTGCTTTCTTTTTTTGTGCTTTTGCTTGATTTTATTACTGTTTTCTATACATATTTTGTATACTGATTATTTTTGTAATGGTTGTTTAATCTTTTTATTTTTTTGTTTATATGTTGATGAAAAAAAGCACTTTGGTTTTCTCTTTTTTGTTGGTTTTGTTGGGTCTTTGGGGTTTGTTTTTTAACTTTAGTATTGTTGACCACGTATTTGCAGAAAATATTGAGTATCAATCAATGATAAAAAAATTAGATGTTGCTCATAAGAAAATTTTATCTTCAGTTGTGCAACAAGAAAAAAAAGCTGATAAAGCATATACACTTTTAAAACAAACATTAGAAAAAGACTATTCTTATATGTGACTACATTGTTTGGGAATTTTGACATTGGATTATAAATCTTCTGATGGAGTAAAAACTATCAAAGAAACATTGTTACGTAAATTATTAGCTTTTAATCAGGACATTTATCGTTATCATCTTGGATTAGGATGAGATATTTCTACTATTAATAAAAATTTTTCTCAATTTGTTTCACAAGATATTGATAAAGAATCTGAAAAGATATATCAAGAGTATAGTACATATAAAACAAATTTTTTGAATAATCTTTCTTTGTATGTAAAAAATAATATGGATATTATTATGCCGTTGATTAGCAAGATGAAAACTATTCAAGTATTGAAAGATGATCTTTCTGAATTACAGACATTAACAAAAAAAACTCAAAATATTTTAACAAAGGATGCTTTGCTATGAAAGGTTGCAATGTTGAAAGATAAATTCCGTGTTATATTGTCCAAACGTTTTGATATGGTTGTCAAAAAGCAAGGAATAAATAAAACTGCTCAGGAAATTGCTCGTATCAAATCGCAATACCTTTCTGACTATGATAATGCTTTTGATGATTTATATCTTGCGGTGTTGTCTGTCCCTTATTATGATTTGAATGATGAAAAATTTAATGATTTTGTCGTTAAGTATTATGATAAAGATCAGTATAATTGTTCTGCATTGGTTGGAGACACTGGTGTATTTGCAGCAAATAGGAGGTATATATCTGCTTGGTTTACATGAGAAAAGCGTCATCTCACGAAATTTTCTCGTGCTGTAGTTGGATATTTTACATTGGATGTTGCTGAACAAAATAAGCGTAAAGTGGTTATGGTGCAAAAATTAAAAAATTTGATGGATGATTATATGGGAGTTAAACTTACTACACTTTTTTTGAGAATGTAATTTGAGAATGTAATATAAGATAGAAAAATATTATATATGTATAGAAAAATATAAAAAATATTAAAAATTTAGTTTATTTATTTTGTATTTATTATGCTTATGCCTAAGACATTGTTTACAAAAACTAGAAACGCTTCTGCTTTTACACTTGTAGAGATGATTGTTGTGATTGTGTTGTTTGCTCTTGTTGGGGGAGTTTTAGTTTCTCTTTATACTTCAATAAATAAATCTCAACAAGAAATTGGTGCGATGACTGCATTGACAGAACAAACCAATACTGTTTTTGAATTTATTAATTATGCAACTTCTAAATATACAATTGATTATGAAGAGTATTGGAATAGGTCGCGTGTAGGGTGTGATGCTACAGATGGAAATGCTTTTTCTTGGGATGTGGATGCAAATTTGGTAGATTGACAAGGGAATGGACATTGTGATAAATTCACAGCATATGGAAATCATAATTCTGCGTATACAAGGAGAGCGTGATATGGAGATGAGATGCAACCATTATTGTATACTTGTAGTTCGAAAGAATCGAGAGATAACGGAAAGTATCCTGTGGTTTTTCGTGAATCTAATTTAACCGATGAGAAAAATGGATGTTTTGAAAATAATAACATATCTGGAAAACAAGCTTTTGGACAATATAAACGACAATTTTGGGATATGATGACAGAGGGAGTAAATAATGGAAATGAACAATTTTTAGGTAAGTGACCGATCGCTGTTGAAGATGTAAAAAATACCAAAGAATTATATTTAATTTCTAGAGATGGAACTCAGAGGTTATTGCTCAGAAGAAATTGTAAAACGTATGATGGTGAAAAGAAGGTAAGATGTGGTATCCAAATTTTGAGATTAAGAGCGTTTGATGCTGGAGTAGATCATACTTTGATAGATTCTAAGAGTGATGATTGGTGAGAATATGATGGAACGATTGATACGTGGGCGTGTGATGCTGCACAAGGGTTTGTGTGTAAATGAAAGGAAGTTTGAAAAGTTGATGGGATAGTATTTAATTTGCCACAAGATAATGATAGTGATGATGGTTGGGTAGATTTGACAAGTGATGATATAAATATTAGGGACTGGAATATTACGATTTCTACTCCAAAAGATCCAAAATATTCTGCTCAGGATCCAGATTTTCAAGCTGTTCCATATGTGAAAGTTGATCTTGATACTACCGTAAATAGTAGTAAATGGTGAGGTTTGACAGAAACAGGGAGATTTGCTATCTCTACTAATAATATGTTTGGATTTAATAGTGATATCTATACTACTGAAATTAGTACTTACAAAGGAGACTGTGGAAAACAGTTGTTGATTTGTCCAACTAATGTCCGTATTCAACCTAAAATTCAATATATTACACAAGATGCTTTAAAAAATACTGAGGTGGAACACTCGATTGTTTGGAACCCTGGAGTGTATGATACGCTGAGTCTTGTGCAGAGTGGGGATAATCTTACTCAAGCGGATAGTTCTCAATCTCTGGGAATTGATGGAAATAGTTTTTCTGTCAAAACAAATGCTTTTTGAACATATACGTATTATTTTGAAATTGGTAATAAGAAATTATGGGATTTTTGTCCTCCTGTTCCTGTAAAAAAACGTTGTGGAATTGATGGTGCATTGACAAACGAGAATATTATTACTGTGCAAACAGCTGAAAAGAAAACAGGAACTTGTTCTGGTTTTCCTAGTAATGCTACTCAATTAAATACGAAAATCGAACAAAAATGTATATCACGTGACGCTGGAGGTAGTTGTACAACTTGGAGTCCTGATGCTACGGTACCTTATACATGGGATGAGGATGGGAACTGGAATTTTGTACAAACGCTTTCTTCTCCTACTGATGATACTTTTTTTTGGCAAAAAGATGATAAAACAGGAGTAAAAAATTGATGTTTCTTTCTCTGTCCAGAAGGAGAAATATATGATGATACAAAGAAAGCATGTATTTCTAAGGTTGTGTGTTCTGATATTGATATTACAAATTATACGAGAGTGAATACAAAATGAGGGGAAGCTCTTGTCTCTCTTCATTTTACGGATACTAATGTCACTAAATTATTTATTCACAAATATAATAATCAAATTAATACATCTGTACAGCGTCTTGTAGATGAACCAATAGAGAGAGTGATTAGTATAGATAGTGGACATACTTGGACAAATATTGATGATTCTACACAAAGTTTTTCTGGTGTTGTAGCTTCTTGACAGAAGGTCCAAGCATTGATGAAATATATATATACGGGGAATGATAATAAGGAAGTAGTATTGAAGACGTGTGGAATGTATAAAGATAAGACAAGTTGTGAAGTAAATGTTGTTTGTAAAAGTAATGAGCATAAAAATGCGGATGGACAGTGTGAGCGTAATACAAAAAGAGTTGCTTGTGCTACCTGAGCAAAATGGGATCATACAGTATGGAATCCTGATGGTACATATACAAAGATTTGGAATGAAGATACTTCTACTTTTAGTACAAAAACACCTCATTATGATGAAAATCCAAAACCTGGGGACTGTAGATTTACCTGTGATGCTGATAATGGATGGAGTAAATCTCCTGATGTAGAGAAATGTGTAGTAAATGGAGTATGTGGAAATGCTCATACCAATAATTATACGAGTAAACCTACTACTGATTTATGTAAATGGGGTAGTGCGACATCGGTTTCTGGTGGTGCGAATGGACCATGGACATGGAAATGTACATGAAAAAATGGATGAAATACTTCACAGCAGTGTCAGGCAAATAAAACGGTATTTAGATGTGAATGAGGAACTGTCCCTTCTGCTACAAATACTACTGGAATGATCATGAAAACGGCATGAACTTCAAATAAAACTTGGTCATTTACTGGTTCTGTGACCTCTCAATCATCATTAGGTCATTGTCAGCGGTGATGTGAGTCTAATTATCACAAAAAATCTACTTGAAACTCTTGTGAAAAAAATACTAAAACAGTAAAATGTGAACAAACATGATGACCTGCACATTCTGAATATATTGATACTGGTGTTGATCTTACAGTAACTTGGAATGGAAATACTTGGTCTGCAACTCCAGAATGTGAATGGACTTGTAAAGATGGATATGAACCAAATGCTGAAACTAATCCAACAGCGTGTGTGAAGGTAGAATATCTATGGGATACAGGATTATGGTCAGCATGTGATTGAGCTGAACAGCATAGAACTGTGCAATGTATAAATAAAGAAACTCACGAAGTAGTCAGCGATGAATACTGTGATAGTGGTATGAAACCAAATGTGACTCAACAATGTGTTCCAGAGATACATGACTGTACTGGATTATCCCCTGAATCCTGAGAAGGTCTGATATTATCTAAGATACTTAAATGATTTGGTCATCATACTTGGACGTTTAGTACATTTGATTTTTTCATGGATAGACCATGTGAATGGACTTGTGAAGAAGGGTATGAAGTAAAGAGAGATAATAATTGGAATCCTATTGGATGTGTGAAAAAAGAATCATTTTCTTGTGGAGTGAGTTCTTTGGTTAATCTTCCAAATACTGATCTTGCTGAATGGGATGGATGGTGTAAAGGAGGACATCTTCCTACAGTAGAGTTTGATTCAACTAATAATTTACGTACTCCACTAGATGGAACTAATCTTTGGCAAAATCAGATTGCTTGGGATTGTATTTCAGGTGATGGAGTAGATACGAAGCAGTGTAGTGCGAAGTGTGATGAAAATCAAGTTTGGAATGGAAGTAGTTGTAAAACATATTGAACGCTTTGTGATAATACGGTAATAAAATGATGTGAGGCAGGTAGGTGGAAAGATTATTCAGCAATAGATTGATGATTTGTTTGGTCTTGTTGGACAGCAGTGAGAGATGAATCGTGTGTTATGGATATGGAATGAAAGATGGAACATGTCAGGATATGGGATTTGAATTTAGGATACATATAAAGAATGGTTGGTGTCTTGATGGGGCAGAGATAGATTTTATTGATATTGGTGATAAATATTGGTATTGGAGTACACAAAATTGATGAGATAATTATGATCATTTTTATGAAGGACCAATATGATGAAGTTGAAATAATTTGACTGGAAGTAACTGAAAGAGATTCTATTCATATCAAGGTATCCCTTGAGAATATATTTTGACTTTGTCAAGTAAAGAAAAATTAGATTTTTATGATAAAAATTATTCTAGTCCTTATGAATTGAATCGAGGAGCAGGTTTGTTAGAAAAAATTCATTTTGTTAAGTTACTTGGTGTAAATTCTTCTGATCATATGGGTTTTCTAGATATACCTTATTATAGTTCACATTGATGAGGTGAATATTTGACAGTTGATGCATCTGCATTTTGTAGTAGATGGAATACAGAAGGAGGTGGGTGATCTACAAAATGATGTTTTGCTGTTGTAGACCAAAGAAAATGTAAAGATAAAGATTGGATTATTGATATGACTACTTGTTTGAATACACATAATAGTGGTACTTGGTATGATAATTACAAAATTAAGGAAAATAATTGTCCAGAAGGAACTAATGGATCTATTAATACCAAAGCACAGTGTGAAGCAACAAGTTTTACACAAGAATGGCGTGAATATACTAGTATGAATCATTCTGAAAAGGGAGAATGATCAAAAACATGTACTTGGAGAGATTAGAGATAATAAATCTTTCTGTATTTCAATTCCTTTTTGATACTTTATTTTTCAAACCCCTCCGCCCTGCTTTCAGCAGTCCACCTCCCCTTGTCAGGGGAGTTTTTTTTTTGATAAGGTTCCCCTCCCTTGATATTTAACCCGCTTTAGTGGTGTAAGGAAGGGTTAGGGGGGGTGAATTGCGAGGTAAGATTTTTCAAAAATTTTGACTTTTTTTGTATCAAACCCCTCCGCCCCGACTAGTCGGGGT
>PDOX01000091.1 GCA_002746475.1 candidate division SR1 bacterium | reverse complement strand
AATTACTGAGTTCTCGTTTTCGGGGATTAGCTCAGATGGCTAGAGTGCTTGGTTTGGGACCAAGAGGTCGCGAGTTCGAGTCCCGCATCCCCGAAGTTAGTAAAAAAAGTTATTGATATAAGTGTCTTTGATCATTAGTGATATTTCTTATGATATTGCTTGTATTGTTTGGTAGAGAGAGGATAACATATCGATAGGTTTGTTTCGGTATAGCGTGATAATAGTAAAAAAAATAAGCTATTATACGATACGAAATTCTTTTTTTTTGAAAAAACACTTGCATTTTTGTTTGAAATTTGTATAGTGTGTGAATGTGTATGAAATTATTTTAATATATAACTAATTGTTATTATGGCTGACAAAATTCATGTAAATGTTGGTACTATTGGTCACGTAGATCATGGTAAAACTACTTTAACTGCTGCTATTACTGGAGTAGCTTCTACAAAAGGTTGGGCAGATTCTACTGCTTATGATCAAATTGATAATGCTCCTGAAGAAAAAGCAAGAGGTATTACAATTAATACTAGACACGTAGAATATGAAACTGAAACAAGACATTACGCTCATATTGATTGTCCAGGACATGCTGATTATGTTAAAAACATGATTGTTGGTGCTGCACAGATGGATGGAGCTATCTTGGTAGTTGCTGGAACTGATGGACCTATGCCTCAAACAAGAGAACATATCTTGTTGGCTAAACAAGTAAATGTACCAAAGATTGTTGTATTCTTGAATAAATGTGATATGGTAGATGATGCAGATATGTTGGATCTTGTGGAAGAAGAAATTAGAGATTTGTTGACTCAAAATGGATTTGATGGAGATAATGCTCCTATTATTAGAGGGTCTGCTTTGAAAGCTACAGAAAATCCAACAGATGAAGCTGCTGCAAAACCAGTTTGGGAATTGTTAGAAGCTTTGGATACGTATATTCCTGTTCCAGAAAGAGCTACTGATCAAGATTTCTTGATGCCAGTTGAAGATGTATTCTCTATTAAAGGTAGAGGTACTGTTGCTACTGGAAGAATTGAAAGAGGAGTTATTAATGTGAATGATGAAGTTGAATTGGTTGGATTAGGAAAAGAACCTACAAAAACAGTTGTTACTGGAGTAGAAATGTTCCACAAGCCATTCCCTAAAGCTGAAGCTGGAATGAATGTTGGATTGTTATTGAGAGGTGTTGATAAAGAAAGTATTGAAAGAGGACAAGTTCTTTGTAAACCAGGAACTGTTACTGCTCACAAAAAATTCGAAGCTGAGGTATATGTATTGAAACAATCAGAAGGAGGAAGGCATACTCCATTCATGTCAGGATATAGACCACAATTCTTCTTGAGAACTACTGATGTTACTGGAAGTATTGAATTAGGTGCTGGAACTGAAATGATTATG
>PDOX01000048.1 GCA_002746475.1 candidate division SR1 bacterium | reverse complement strand
ACTACTATGACTGACAACATACATTTTTATCGTATTTTGTTGTGCAAAATTTTGGAGTAATTCAGCAACCTTTGCAACCGTATCTGGATCCAAATTATTGATAGTTTCATCCAAAAACAACATCTTAGACTGAGAATAGACAGAAACTGCAAGCATCCAAACCAATTTCAAAATCACTTTTTGTCCACCAGAAAGACTCTTCGTTTCTCTAATTCCTTTTTGATCAGTAATCGTAGTATCTAATTCTAAGGTACTCCCCCTCTGTGCCAATTTCATATCAATCTGAAAATCCACAATCGCCGACAAAAAATTATTGATAATCTCAGATAATACGGGCAAATTATCCTCTAATACAAACAAAATCAAATCCTTGGATAAAGCATTATAGAGATTTTTAGACAGCCCCTCATCATGCGTAAGTTTTTTTACTTTAATCAAAATTTCAGAAAAATCATCAATCAACGTCTTGATACTATGCAAGGTATTATCCATAGACCTCACCAAATTCTGTCCTTGCTGAATAGTACTATAATCTAACTGACTCAACTGCGTTGTGTACTCTTTCTGTTGAAGAATAAACTGATCATACTTTTCTTTTAACTGACTATTCTGCTGCTGCAACGATTGCATTTGCGTAGCACAAGTATGTAATTCCAGCTGATACTCTTGCATCTTTTGCGCTTGTTGCTCATATTGCATCAACACTTCATCAATTTTTTTTAATTCCTGTTGCACACCAGCATATTTTTCATAATCTTCCAAGATTTGTTTTCGGGCAATAGTTGGAAGAAAATTCCTGATTATTTTTAACTCCTCTTCTATTTTAGCGAGCTGTTCTTCATCATTTTTATGCGTAGTTTGCTCTTGAAGTTTCACAAGTTGTTCTTGTAAAGATTTTTTTTCTTGTTCAATTTGCTGGAAAAAATCTTGCAAAAATTGTTGAGGGTTTGCTTGCAATTCAACATGTTTTTTTTGTAATCATGCTATTTTTTCTTGGTGTTCTTTTTTCTGTTGCTCCATCGCTTCCAGTCCCAATTCCTTATTCATCTGAGCTTGTTGCTCTTGCAGTACTTCCAATTCATGTTGCACATCGACATAGGTAGATTTTTGTATTTCCTCATCAAAAATTTCTGCTGAAAGATACTGCTGATAAAACGGCAATTTCTTCGTCAAAATTTCTTGATATTGAGCAATTTTTTCTTGAATGGTTGTAGTAGATTCTTGCACACGAAGGTATTCTTTTTCTAGATATTCTAACGCTTTTTCTTCCTCTTTGAGTGCAGTCTCTGTCTGATATAATAGATTCTCTACTTTTTGCTGATACAAAACTTGGTATTTACTCCCCTTTTGTTTAACATCAAACTCTCACAAAGATTTTTCTACATTTGCTAATTCCTCTTGTTTATTTTTTATACGTGCTTGAATATTTTCCTGCTCCAATTTCAATATTTTCCCTTGGTCAATAAGAATCTGAACAACAGTTTTAAAGTCTGAAAAATCTCCTCTCAAAGTAAAATCTGTAAACAAAGCAGGATTTTTATCCACGAAATCTAAAATTTTTTCCTTATCAGAAAATTCAGAAAAACTCTCAATCTGTTTTTGCAAATCACTCTTCTTTGCTTTTAATTCTTCGCCTTTTTTAGCATCTAAATTCGTTAATTGTTGCTGTAAAGTAGCTTTCTTTTCTTCCAAATTTTTTATCTGATGATGCTGTTCTTTTACCTGCTGTTCGATACTTACAATTTCATTATCCATGGTATCTTTCTGCGTTTTCAAGGTCGTATATTTCGTAGAACGCTCTTGAAGTGAAGTATCTATTGCTCAATGCAAATCAAAAAATACATCATCTAATTTGAACTTTTCTATATTCACCGCATCATACAGCATCTTTAATTCCTGAATCGCATCAGCATATTGAGTATATTCCTCTCATGACAGATATTTTTCACTCACAAGACTTTGCTCCAATAACTGTCCTAATAACTGTTTTAATTTCTTATCAATCTCCTCCGTACTAGAATATACTTTTTTCTGCGTTTGAATATCCCTCTTGATCTGAGCCATCTTATCTTTAATCTCATCAATCCCGAGCAAACCAAAAACATTTTTCAGCACAAGCAACCTATTCGCAGGCGTCAATTCAAAAATATTACCAGAATCTTGCAAGAGTAACATCGTATTAGTAAAAACCTCTCTCGGAGGAAGCATACTCACCACTCCCATATTCAAATCCACCTCATTTTTAAACGGAATTGGCTCTACTTTTATATTCCCCTCCTGTTTCAACACATCTTCAATATCAATATTTTTCGCAACCGTAGAATATTTTTGCAATATCGAAACATCTAATCATTCCACTAAATACAATGATGAACTACATCCATCTTTTGTCTTTCACGGAGTTAACTCCCTCGTAATCAAATACTCCTGCTCTGCCAATCTAAACAAAATTTTTAGATACCCTCTCTCTGAACGATTATTCAACAATTTTCTTTCACTATATTTATACAATCCATACAAAGGCCCATCAAAAAACAAAAAACTCTTCCCAGTCCCAATCGGTGCATTAATCAAAAATTTCCCTTGATGAAAAAACACACTGAGCGGTTGATCATACAAAGGTCCAATATTATGATATGAAATAACTAAGATATCCAACACGAGAATATATTATTAAAATATTAAAAAAACTAGTTACAACGATATAACACAAATATGATAACAAAGAGTATCACAAGGGATATAAAGATATAACTAGTATACAAGAGTATAATAATTTTTCAAGAGTTTATAACATAAAATGCTATTAAGCAACCATTTTATGATGCATAGTATTTTTATGTTTCTTTGATGCAATATTTTTAGTAAACGTTTTAATCTCCATACATGGCATCGCAAGTAAAGCAAAAAACTCACGATCTTTTTTACTCGTCTGAACAACTTTTTCTACAATTTTATTACATCACGATACAATAGTTTGAATTTCTTCATAAGATACAGGATGAGATACCATATATTGTTCTAACTTACCAAGAAAATGTTTTAATGACCTCAAATTTTCTGCAATAACATCAACAAAGTCTGTCTCTAAACGATTCACCGTCGTAGAAAAATGATAATCTAGTCACTGAACAGGTTTCATTTCCAATGAATCTGACAATGCACTACATACATCTGCAATATTCTGTGAAATTGACGAAAGGTTTACAGAGGATGTATTAATACGAACAATTTTTCCAAAATTTCTTGTATTCATCGTTAACAAAGAAAAGAATAAAAAGTGATATAGTTCTATTATATCCATAAAAATCCTTTCTGTCCAAAAAAACACAAAAAAAATAATCTTTTTCCTACAAAAATTTTTAATATAACTTAAAAAAACTTTACTTATACAAAAATAATATTTTTATGTAAAAAAACTTTTCAAGAAAACAAAAAAAGATTTCCCCAATCTTATAACTAAGAAGAATTTAAAATATAAATTATACTATCTTACTAAATACTTTATATTTTCATAATATAATAAAGTTGATCTTCTGATGAATATTTACATTCTGAATTATCTACCGTTGCTGGTTGTTCATTTCACTTTTTTACTTTATATACTGATGAACAAAGATATGGAGACTGTTCTCTAAATGTAATAGGTTGTGCGCCAATTCCAGAAATATGCCCTGCAAAATATCGTGCAGATCATGGTTTATTTGTAACTTGAGGATACAGTAATAGATAATTTGCTGATGATAAAGTCTCAACTTTTGCAACAAGAAGAGCAAATTCTATTCCACTTTTCTTTCATATCTGATAGTAATATTCTCATTTTGTTAACCGTTTCATATTTTTCATATAAGAATTATGCTGTGCTCAATGACTATCTACAAGAATATCTACTTTATTTGTCTTTGATGGATCTTTGGGTATTTCTTTTAAATAATCTCAAAGATTAGCTTGCAAATTACTCACACTTCATGCCAATCAGAGATTATCTCTATGGCTATAAATATCATTTCAGTTCACTATCTTTTTTAATTTTGGATATTCTCAAGTATCCATTTTATATCTTTGTATAGCCATAGCTACATTTCTCAGATCTATCACTCTTTTAGTATCTCTTGCTCTAGATGTTACTCACATTATCTTCGGCAATATTGCTCCCACGAGTATTCCTATTATCACAATTACTATTAACATCTCTACAAGTGTAAATCATAATACTCTTTTCTGCATTTTATTTTCTTAATAACTAAAAAAGACGACTACCCATTCGTGTCGCCAAACATAAATATCGCATATCTTCTTCAAGCAAAAAAGACTAGCTAGGCAGCCGCCTTTTTATTACCTGAAAAAGATTCAAATAATATGCGAATTTAATTTATATTTGGCAAGTTTAGAATAATTTTACTTAGCAAAATTACAAGAGAAAATTATTTTTTCCAAAAAAAACAAGAAAAACTCCCCTAGTTTGGTAACTAAGAGAGTTTTCCGTATTATTCTGATCTGTCACTCAGAGCGAAGCGAAGAGTCCAAGAACAGATATCATGGATTCTTCAGCAAAGCCTCAGAATGACATTAATAATTAACCACTAACAATTAACCATTGTTTTTACATCTTTTGATGGAATGTTCTTTCAATAACCTCCAATTGATGAGCTTTTGATAATCTGTTAAAGATTACAGCATATCCTGATACTCTGATCGTAAGTTGAGGATATTTTTCTGGATTTTCATAGGCATCCATCAATAAGTCTCTATTCAATACATTTACATTCAAATGATGTGCAGTAGCTCCAAAATATCCATCCATCATTCCTACCAAGTTTTCAACTTGTTCTTCTTTTTCTTTTCCAAGAGCAGAAGGAATAATAGAGAAGGTATTTGAAATACCATCTTTTGAATAATTATAATCAAGTTTTGCAACAGAGTTTAATGAAGCGATAGCTCCAGTATGATCTCTTCCGTGCATTGGGTTTGCTCCAGGAGCAAATGGTTCTCCAGCTTTTCTACCATCTGGTGTCGCACCTGTAGCTTTTCCATACATCACATTAGAAGTAATAGTTAATAATGACATTGTAGGCGTAGCATTTTTATATCCTTTATACTGAGCAATTTCTTCCATAAAGAATTTTTGTACTTCTTTTGCAATATCATCTACTCTATCATCATCATTTCCATACATTGGGAATTCTCCTTCAATTTTGAAATCTTTTGTGATTCCATTTTCATCTCTGATTGGTGTCACTTTTGCATATTTAATAGCAGACAATGAATCGGCAACAATAGAGATTCCAGCAGCTCCGTATGCAATATCTACTCCATAGTCAGAGTCCATAAATGCCATTTGAGCTTTTTCATAGTAATATTTATCGTGCATATAGTGAATGATATACATCGCTTTTGCATACACTCTAGCAGTTTCTTTCATAGCTTTTTTAAATTCAGCCATTACTTTATCATAATCTAGAACTTCATCATCCATAGCGACAATTCCATCCATTACTTTTTTACCATGAGATTCTTCTCTTCCTGCATTCAAAGCCAAAAGCAATGTTTTTGGAAGATTACATCTCGCACCGAAATGTTGGATTTTTTTACCAATTTCTTGGTATGATACACAACAAGCAATACCATAATCATCTCCCCCTCTTACACATCTCATTTCATCATCATTTTCATATTGGATAGATGAGGTATCAATACTTACTTGAGCACAGAAATTCTTAAATCCTTCTGGAAGATCTTCACTCCATAATACTGTCAAATTTGGTTCTGGTGAAGGGCCAAGATTATACAATGTCTGCAAAAATCTGAACGAAGTTTTAGTAACTTTTGTCTTTCCATCTTTGAACATTCCTCCAATACTTTCAGTTACCCAAGTAGGATCTCCTCCAAATATTTCATCATATGCAGCAGGTCTCAAATGTCTTACTAATCTCAATTTCATCACAAAATGATCTACCAATTCTTGTGCTTGTTCTTCAGTAATTTTTCCTGCCTGCAAATCTTTTTCAATAAAGATATCCAAAAAAGAAGAAACATTACCTAATGACATCGCAGCTCCATCTTGTTCTTTTACCCCAGCAAGGTATGCAAAGTATACCCATTGCACCGCTTCCTGAGCAGAAGTAGCAGGACCAGATACATCGTATCCATAACTTTGCGCCATTTCTTTGATTTCATTCAACGCTTTGATTTGTTTTGAAATTTCTTCTCTCAATCTCACTTTTTCATCAGACATATTTCCAGAAATTTTCTCGAAATCATCTTTTTTCTCCTCAATTAATTTATCAGCTCCATACAACGCTAATCTTCTATAATCTCCGATCACTCTTCCTCTCGCATAGTTATCCGGCAATCCAGTAACGATATGCGTAGATCTATAGAGTCTACATTCAGCATCATACGCAGAAAACACTGCATCATTATGATTCTGAGCATAATTGAAAATATCATGTACTCTTTCAGGCAATTCTCCTCATCTTTCTTTCAATGCCATATCTACAACTCTCACTCCTCCAAAAGGTTTAATAGCTCTTTTCAAAGGCTCATCAGTTTGTAAACCTACAACAGTTTCTAAATCTTTTTCAATATATCCAGGTTTGTGAGAAGTAATGGTAGAGATAGTTTCCGCATCAAAACTCCTACATCCATTATTATCTCTTTCTTCTTTCAACATAGCCATACATTTGTCCCATAATTTTTTAGTATTCTCAGTAGGACCAGCCAAGAAACTAGCATCTCCAGTATATGGAGTAAGGTTGTCATAAACAAAACCTCTTACATCTAAATTTGCCATACAATTTTATTTTATAAATCTAAAACACTATTACACTATATAAATACCATTTTATATTGCAAACCTTTTTGATATTTTTTTAGTGAACATATAATTATACATAAATCTTTAAAAAAAGCAAAAAAATAAAAAAAACAAAAGACCGCTACAATCAAGGAGGAAGTGCAATAAAAAAAGTAACAAAAAAAGAGAGATTAGTTAAAGTATTAAAAGGCCTAATTTTTAACATTTAACAATAATCTC
>PDOX01000047.1 GCA_002746475.1 candidate division SR1 bacterium | reverse complement strand
ACACTCTACTTGATAATAATAACATTACATATACCTATATACTAGATAATAACTCAGATCACGATAATCTTTCAGTAGAAGGCATTGAAAATATTATTAAAATTTTAGATACATAATCGTAATATTATGAAGGAAAAAATTGTACTTGTAGATAAACATGATAACATTATCTGACATAAATACAGAGATGAAGTGGAACATAGGAAAGATATTTATAGAGTGTCTGTGCTTTGGATTGAAAACAATAAAAATGAAGTCTTACTAGCTCAAAGAGCTTTTACAAAGAAATCTAACCCATGAGTACGATGACCAGCTGTCGCAGGAACAAACGCTCAAGGGGAAAGCTATCTTGATAATATATTAAAAGAATCTGAAGAAGAGATTTGACGAAAACTATCTGAAAATAATCTTATAAAATGACCACATGAGTTAGTAACTTATAAAACAAAGGGGAGAAAATACTTTCGTCAGCGATTTATTGCAAAAACAGATAAACCATTAGAATCCTTTACTATCCAAGAGGAAGAAGTAGAAAAAATCATGCGAATTTCCAAACCTGAGCTCCTCAATATGCTCAAACACCATCCTGAAAAATTCACTTCCAACGCCCCTGAATACATCCCTATGATGATTAAATTTACTGAAAATAATTAATACTCTATCCTTCTTAAAATATATAGAAAGAAATTTTTCCTATTTCAATTTGCATTTTCTTCGCTTTTTCGTATAGTATCACTCAGACGACTTTCGTGCTATTTTTATGTTGAAGTAAAAAAATATCATAATGGATTTTGACCCAAATAAAGATTATTATAAAATTTTAGGAGTAAGTGAAAACTCTGATGATGCAGAAATAAAAAAAGCATTTAGGACTGCTGCTGTGAAACATCATCCTGATAGATGAGGAGACAAGGAGAAATTTCAAGAAATGAATGAAGCATATCAGGTAATTGGAGATAAGAAAAAAAGACAACAATATGATGCATATAGAAAAGGTGGTTTTTCTGGTGGATTTGGAGGTTGAGGTTTCTGAGGAAGTCAATTTGGAGGATTCTGAGGTTGAGGATTTGATTTTGGAGGCGTGGATTTAGGAGATTTAGTAGGAAGTGTATTCTGAGGAGGAGCTGGATTTGGAGGTGTTGGATGAGGGAAAAGACAGCAATCTGGAACTGATTTAGAGAAACATATTAGCATCTCATTTGAAGAGTCATACACAGGAACTGAAAAAAAAGTAAAATACACGAGAAAAGTCTTAGAAGAAGGATTAGAAACAGATACGTGTACACAGTGTAAAGGAAGTGGAAGAACGGTAAAACAAGTCAATACTCCATTTGGAGTTATGCAGACACAAGTGGCATGTGAACACTGTCAAGGACTAGGAAAAATATTTAAAAAAGATGGAAAAGTTTTAGCATGAGGTCCTTTAGTAGATAAAGAAGAAATTATTGATGTAAAAATTCCTACTGGAATCAAAGATGGTGTATATCTGAAATATGCAGAAAAAGGAAGTTTCTGACCAAATGGTCAAGCATGAGATCTGTATTTGAAAATTTCTGTACAACATTCTGATAGCTATACGAGAAAGGGAGAAGATTTATATATTAATGTTCCTGTTTCTATTTTTGATATGGTCTTAGGAACTGAAATGAAAATTACGCACCCAGAAGGAAAAATCAATGTTAAGATTCCAAAAGGATTGCAAGTAAAAGATAAAATCAAAGTCAGTGGAAAAGGATTTTGAAAAGGGGGAATTTTCTGAAGCAAAGGAGATTTATATCTCGTTCCTCAACTCCATATTCCTAAAAAACTTTCAAAAGAACAAGAAAAACTTTGGAAATCTTTGCAAGAAGCAAAGTAAGAAGATTATTATTAATTATTAGTAGTTAATATTTAATGACAAAAATAGTCATTCTGAGCATAGCGAAGAATCTATACTCGTTTATTGGATCTTTCGGTAAACCTCAGGGGATGACAAAAAGGGAAAAACAATTATTTTACTATTACTTCTCAGTCTTCAAGTGATCAAAGATCAATACTATAATTATTTACAAATCAAGTATAATATTTATCTAATGCGTAAAAAGTTTTTATCTGTTGCTGTATATCATGAGCATGATTAATAAAAACTTTTTTTTTGTATACAAAAACAACACTTGTTTGAGATCCTGGCATATATACAATACGTTCCGCCTGAGGGAATCCATCATGAATTTGGTATAAATCTTTGAGTAATTTTTCTTGTGAAATATCATAAAATATTCCATTAATATTTTGAACTCAACTGGCATATAAAGGAAGATGTACGGTAAAAATATCTTTTGCTATTGTACTTCCACTAAATACCTCTAATATTTTTCATTTTCGAGAACCAAATAGTCTCTTTTGGAGTTGGAAAAGAATATCAGGTTGTATATAATCGAGGTGTATAGCCGCCCTATTAGGAGCTATCTTTATCACTCTGAGTTTATCTATAATTGGATATTTTTTCTTCAACGGAGAGAGTATTGTTTTATATCCAAAATAGTTTAATTTATAAATATTTTTTCCTGAAAGCGTTTTTACTACTTCATCTTGCAAATAAGGATTATCATAGGTTGTCAGACTTTCTTGACTTCGTTCAATATTTTTTATATAATTTGTACTATCTAATACTGTTTTTTCGAGAATAATTGTAATTCCGAATACAATACATAACAAAATTACAAGTGGTCAAAGAAAACTTAGATATTGTTTTTTAAATATTTTATATATCTCTGTTTTTTTTAGTCTTTTTGAATTCCTTGTTTTACTTGCTATTTTCCCTATTTTTTTTCTTTTTATTTTTTTTTGCTTTACTAATTGTATCATTCTCTCTTGTTTTTATATCACAAAATAATAATAGAGCATAAATGTCATTATACTTCAGAAAAGTATTCATCAGATTACTTCCCAAATTGTATGTCCTATTCTCTCAGAAAGCTTTTCTCTTGTTGAAAAATATTCATTTTCTGATAAAATACCTCCTATCTTTGTTCTAATTTTATTGATATAATGTGCATGTTGTCCTGCTTGATATCTTACATGCATTGCATCATAAGAAAAGAGTAGAGAAAAAACAAATGCCATTGCAAAAGTAGAACTATCAAAACCGTATTCCAATAATGCTAAAGTTGTCACACAAGAAGAAATTCAGCTATGAAAAGATGGGAAACCTCCTGCAATAAAAAGATTTGAGACTATAAATTTTTTGTATGAAAAAAGATCAATAATTACTTTTGTCCCTTGAATAAATACCCCTACAAGAAAAACTATCGTTATGGGATATAGCTTGAATGGAGCATCAAAGAAAATTCAAAATATATTTCCTAGATATTCAAGCATTATTTATAGGATAAGAGAATAAAATACTCACTATATTCGCTTTTTAATTCATTATTATAACTAATAATACATTATGTTTATTAAATTCTATTTTTTTCCTTTTTGTATTTTCCAGTAATAATATATGCCAATGGTGCTGCAATAAAGATCGAAGAATATGATCCTGCAATAACTCCTATTCCTACTGCAAATGCAAATGTTTGAATCATTCCTGCACCGAACAAGAACATAAAGATAATCACTAACAATGTAGAAACTGATGTTGCGATAGATCTTCTCATTGTTTGCCATAGACTATCTTCAAAGATTTCTCCATATACTACCTTATCTAATTTTTTAGATTTTACAAGATTTTCTCTAATTCTATCAAAAATAATAATGGTATCATTAATACTATATCCCATACATGTCAGTATTGCAATAATAAACACGGTATCAACTTGGATTGTACTATTTATTGCCATTCGTATTCCATATGCTCATGATGGAATTGAAATATCAAACAACATGGTTCCAATAGTAATCACTGCAAGTGTACCTGGTGAAATATAATTTCTCACACTGTAAAATGAAATAAACATATAAATGATAATGAAAAACAAACCAACCACTAATGCTCGAAATGCAGTTTTTTGCATATAAGCACCAACACTCGGTCCAGTAATTGACTGAGATAGAATCTCATCTTGTGATGTAATTACATTTGCTGTTAATAAATAATTTTTGATATCTTGAGATAACTCTATAACTTTTTCATCATTCATAATACTGGTGTGAATCTTAACCACAGTTCCTTCTTCTTGAGTATTTAAAGATACTTGAACATCTTTATATCCTTTTTCTGTCAAAGCAGTTTTTATTTGATCAGCAACTGTTGAAGTCACTTGATTTTCTACTGTTAAACTCACTCCTCCAGTAAATTCTTCTGAATATTGAGCATTGAATGTGAATAAACCAATTCCAAATATAAATCCAATAACTCCAATAATAACCCAAAGGTATGCATTCTTGATAATTTTAAAAGGTCTTTTTGATTTTTCTATTACATTTTCTCTTTTCATCAGGATATATATTTTAAAAATAAATAAAAAAGATATGTCTTTTATATCATATATACTATATATACGAATTGACATATCTTTTTCAATGCAAAATTATTATTTTTTTTGGATTAAAGAATATTCAAAAAATTTGCTTTATTTTCCATAACCAGTATACTTAGACTGTATTTTAAATATTTAAAATATTTTTTTATTGTCTGTATACGATAATACATTATGGAAAAATTAGAAAATATAGAAACCCAAGAAGAATCAATAATTACCTTTTTGGCACTCTTTAATCAGATAGACAAGCATTTTGATAAAGTGTTAGCATTGGAATGATTTATTCCCTATAATGAAAAGATAAAACAGCTCATCAAGGGAGAGTACAGCATTTCTCGGTTTGTGAAATTACATCAGTATCAGTTGAAATATTTTTGAGAGGTGAGAAACCAGATCACCCATGGAATCAAACTGGATGGACATAGTTATGTCATTCCTACCCCTCATGCTATCGAGCAACTTGAGAGATATGCTAATGCTATCAAACAACCCCCACAATGTGGAAAAATTTTCAAAAAAGAGGTCTTCACTATTCAAGCTGATGCGACACTAAAAACTTTGGTAGAATCGTTAGACAAGCAGAGATATAGCACAATCCCTGTGTATCAAAATAACGTCTTTTTAGGCGTAATTATGATAGAAGAATTGTTTATGTGGATTGTGAAAAATTTTGAAAAAAAAGCTGAATGGGAAAATATTTTGATCCAAGATGTACCATTATTCAAAGATAGTGAACACGTGATTTTTGTCCGTGAAGACAAAAGTATTTACGAAATTGATCGTCTGTTTACCTCTCTAAAAAAGGGGCACAAACATCTTGGGATGGTCATCATTACTAAGCATGGATTGAAAAATGGAAAGCCGTTAGGAATTATTACTTCAAGTGATACCGCGATTATTGATAGTTTTGTTATGCACTAAAAAATATTTCTTATTTATCATCTCAACATTATCGTTTTATTATCACATTACAAAAATAGTATGCAAAATATTAATCAAAAAAAATTAGAACAATTAGCACAGATTTTTCAAGAAAAAAATCAACAGATTAATCTTTCGGCGATTAGAGATTTAGAGGGGATCAAGATTAAACATATCCAAGATAGTCTAGAACTCAATAAAATATTAAAACTTCCTGCAGGGAAGAAATTTTGTGATATTGGTACAGGAGGTGGTTTTCCCCTTCTCCCTCTTGCTATCACCAATCCTGAGGTCACATTTCACGGAATTGATGCGAGGAGAAAAAAAGTTGATACGGTCAATGGATTTATTGATGCATTAAATCTTAGTAATGCAAAGGTTTTGCGAGGAAGAATAGAAAATTTCGCGAGTAAGAAAGCATACCAAGCATCATTTGATTATATTTCTGCCAGGGCGGTGGGCTATGTGGATAAACTCTTCGCTTGGGCGACTCCTCTACTAAAAACTTGAGGATGTTTTATCTTGTACAAACAAGCAAATCCTGAAGAATATGATGCGATGATGAAACTGCTAAAAAAATATCATTTAACACTAGAAAAAAAACATACCTACCAATTATTTGAATGAGATATTCAGAGGGTGATTTATGTGATTAAAAAAACATAATGTATATTTTATATTTCTAAAAAAGAGCTACTGAAAATTTCAGTAGCTCTTTTTCTTGGTGAATTTTAGTTAGTTTTATTTTTACTGTATTACGAATAGTACTAGTTCTTTTATATTTTAAATCTATTTTTCATCCTTGTTTGTCTTACTTCATCGTCCTTTCTTATTTCATCTCGTATTTTATCTCGTTGTTTTTCTTTATCCTTTACAATTTTACTGACCTGTACTATCGTCCTTATTCCCCAAAATCATATAGCAATCGTTAAGAATAAAATAATAATATCTTTTAAAGAATTAATATCTTCTTCTTTTTTTTCTTTTATTTCTTCTCTTTTAAAGAAATGTTTTTCTACTAAATTTTGCAACTCTGGACTAGTAATATTATAATGATACTTTAAAAATTTTTCGAATTCTTCAGGATTGTTTTGTACTTTTAAATAAATTGGATAAAGCTCATTTATAAAATTTTCTACTCAATTTTTTTCTATATATTTTTTAATTTTATCAGATTTTTCAAGTCTGAGCAATAGCTTCCAAAGGGGACTATCTGCATTATCTAAAATCATATGAATATATTCTATCTCTTTTGGATTAAATGTATCTTCTACTTTGTTTTGTGTATCTACTACAATTTCTTGTCTGTTTTTGGTATTTAATAATTCATAAGCAATCGTGTCATTAACTCATTTTTCTAAATTTCCTTTTCAAAATACTACAGCTGGAACAAACATACCAAGCATCATAATATCTTTTGTCTGCATTTTTTTATAAGTAAATGAATAAATTTATTTTATAAAATTTTTTTAGTATCAAATGTCAATATTTTTTATAAAAAAATGGAATATGGTATACAAATTTATCCCCACCCCTTACTCCTCACCTCACTTTTTCTCTAAAGTTACACACACCTCTCTGTAGAGAATCCTCTCCTACCCTCTCCTTTAGCAAAGGAGAGTACTCCCATGTGTAAACGTTTCATTCCCCTCTTTG
>PDOX01000021.1 GCA_002746475.1 candidate division SR1 bacterium | reverse complement strand
AAATGAATGGTCTTTGACATTACTACAAATCAACTCATACCTTCTGTATTGTATGTCTTGTATATTACTCGAGTATCTTTGAGTTTCAATATCTCTTCTATTATATGTATTATAATATGATGAAGTATTGACCGGTTCTTAATTGAGCAAACAGTTGAGAATAAAGTGATTTCACTTACTCGGAGAGAATGAGCAATCTTGTATATAGTATTATGCTATCATATTTTGTTATGGATATAGCTATCAACGTTATAACTATGATGAAAAAGATAGTATTATACTCTACTTATTTCAGCTAAATCCTGTCATGAGCACAAGGTTATCTATCACATGTGATCGCGTATCTATGATTATTTTTGCTTGGATATCATGGTTTATCTGTCTACCTAACAGAAAAAAACTATGGTAAAGAAAACACTCCTCTATCTACGATATATCTCATGAATAGGTCTAATATCACAGTATACACGGTAGTACTATGCAATGGAGTTATAGTATCAAAGCATATTATGAGGATAATAGAGCTTATACATACTTAGACACCCATTATTTTAATCGCAGGACTTATCTTTACTCAGTAAAGGAATCCTAACTGTAAATATTGATGCTTTCTAATATTATCTTAGCTCTATATTTAATAAATATACAGTAGTTATTCTAGGGTTGCCTAGAACGATATTAGAAAAACAAGATGAAGTATCTTGTTCATGTATCCTATCTAGGTTATAGATCATATGCGGAACACCTGAGTGAATCGTACCAGTATACTTGGCTGGTATATCCTTCTAGGGCAATGATTTGTAGTTATTCTTTCTTCATAGAATATTTCATAACTAGAACAACACCTTGTGTTTGGAAAGCTATGAAAACGAAGAAGGAAGTTGAGTTTTTACTCTGCTTCTTTTTTTTGTATTGAGAAAAAAATCCCCCTATATCAATTATCCCTTCATTTATCTACAAATCCCTCTCTACCTCTCCCTTTATCAAGGGAGATACTCCCACTTGAAAAACTTCGTTCCCCCTCTTGAGAAAGAGGGGGTTAGGGGGAGATTTGACTTTCTACACCTTCAAAATATAATACAACTGACTTTCATCAGAATATTTACATTCTGAATTAGTTGCTGACGCAGGAACTTCATTTCATTTTGACACTTTTTTTACCGATGTACAGAGGTGAAGTTCTTCCATTTTATTCATTGTTGAATCCCAACAATTTGTTCTCACATTTTTTTGTGCATTTTCTCGAGATCCTCAAGAAAGACTTAACTTTTCAGGAGATACTAAAACATAATTTGCAACTCAGGGGTTTTCTACTTTTGCAACAAGTACAGCTGATCAAAAATTATCACCTTTATACCGAAATATTTGATAAAGATATTGTCAAGGTGTTTGAACATGACCTCACTTAAATTTTTCTCACCACCAATATTTCAAAGATCCATTCCAAGAATTATTTTTCTCTGCTCTCAATGGTCGATTATGTATTTTCACAAAAGAATTCTTTTGGGGATCAGATGGTATTTGAGAAAGATAATTAGATACAGATCCTTGTAACCTCTTTACATCTCAAAATACCGTACAAAATCAACAACTGGTCCATCAACAATCATCTAATTTAGGATACTCTCCATAATCCATTTTATAATTCTCTACCGCCATTGCTACATTCCTCAAATCTGCTACCCTTTGGGTATCTCTTGCTCTTGCGAGCACTCCTGTAATTTTCGGTACAATCGCTGCAGCTAATATCCCTATTATTACGATGACTATCAGCATCTCTATAAGAGTAAATCACCCTTTTCTCATTTTATTTTTTTATATATTAAAAAAGACGACTACCTATTCGCGTCGCCAAACTAGAATTATCATTACTCCTAAACAAAGGAAGAATAGACACGGTAGTCGTCTTCCAATTTATTTAAGAGCAAGAAAAGACAGTAGTATTTTCTCACAATAATCTAGCTTGGCATTTACGAGAATATAGAAATCAGGAGAAAAATCAATTAAAAAAATTAAGTTGAAAGTAATACTCAAATCATTAGTATCTAATATACATTAAACTGAATGTTTTGATATTTTATTGATAACAAAAATACACTATGGAACCTATCAATATTCCAAGAGTGAGTACTGTCGGAAAACCGTATAAACACAGTATGCACAAAAGCACACAAGGGACAAAAAAAAGAAAAATATGGAAATGGATTTTTATTTCGTTGCTGGCATTTTTCTTGATCGGATGTACTTGGGCGATGATCTGGATCAACAGAAATGTCTATCAGAAACTTCCTGATTTGTCAGAATTGAAAAATATTTCTTTTTCACAAAGTACGATCATAACCGATAGAAATGGAGTTGAACTTTACAGACTTTTTGATGAAAATAGGGAATATGTGCCGTATGAAAAAATCAATAAACATATGATTGATGGAATTGTTGCGGTGGAAGACCAGAGATATTGGGAACATAATGGACTGGATACGGTTGGAATTTTCAGAGCTGCGATCAACAATGTGTTGCATCCAGGGAAATTACAAGGGGCATCTACCATTCCTCAACAGTTTATCAAAAACCTCCTCCTCTCCTCTGAAAAAAAGATTGAGAGAAAATTGAAAGAGATGATTTTGACAAAGAGACTTGATGCGGTCATTACTGATGAAATAAAAAAATGAAGACATCTTTCAGACAAAGAAGTTTTCCAAAAGAAAAAAGAGAAAATTTTGGAATTATATCTGAATTATATTCCGTTTGGAAATAATGCATTTGGTGTAGAAGCAGCTGCAAAAACTTATTTTGCCAAATCTGCAAAAGATTTGAATATCTTAGAATCAGCTATCTTGAGTGCGATTCCAAAATCTGCGACCATATATAATCCGTATGGAAACAAAAGTAAACTGATGGGAACGCTCCACATCAAAGACATTAATGAAAAAGACCATTACGAGAACGCTAATATTAGGAAAGCGGTATTAAAAAAGATTAAAAGTATTGTAGAAAATAGTGATTTTTCAGATTATGATACGCCAAATAGTTTTATCAAATATGTTGAAGGCTTACTCAATTTTTCATTTACTCATGATAATATTCACTATACTATTTCATACAAAAATGGAAGAAAAGATATTGCATTGGGAAGCATGTTCCAAGAAAAATATATCACCGAAAAAGAACTGAAAAAAGCGTTCTATGATAGTCTAGATTTTACTTTTAAGAAAGCAGGATTTAGTATCAAAGCACCGCATTTTGTGATGATGATAAAAAACCAGTTGAAAGAAAAATTTACAACTGAAGAAATTCAATGAGGAGGATTGGTTGTGAGAACTTCTCTAGATTATGAGACTCAGAAACTAGCTGAACAAGCGATTTCAGCAAGTAAAGATAAAATTGTTGGACATGGTGGAAATAACGAAGCGATGCTGTATCTTGATTCTCAGAATGGTGATATTTTAGCCTATGTCGGATCTATGGATTATTTTGATGAAAGTATCCAAGGACAAAATGATATGATACAAGCAAAAAGACAGGTTGGATCTACCTTAAAACCTTTTATCTATGCTTTGGGATTGGAAAATCTTCCTATCGGATTAGAAACTCCGATTTATGATATTCCATTTAAAATAGGATGATTAAGACCAAATAACGCAGACAACAGATTTATGGGAGTTTTACCTCTGAGAAAGGCTTTGCCGTATAGTAGAAACATCCCTGCGATTAAGATGTTTTTTGCTGTGGGATGAGAACAAAAATTCAAACCATTTTTACATGCACTCGGAATCAAAAATATAAAAAACAATATTGATTATTGATATTCTATGGTATTAGGAGCTGCTGAAATTTCAATGTGGGAATTAGGAACTGCATACTCACACCTCAGTAATGCGAAACCTGCAAAACTGAATGCAATATTGGATATCAAGAAAAAGGATGGTTCAATTATTTATCAAAAGAAAGAAGAGAGAAAGAAAAATCCTATTAGTTTAGGAGCAAGATATTTGATCTGGAATATTTTGTCAAATTTCAGCAACATGCCTCCATCATGGGCAGGAGCCTTTACCGTGAGAAATCTGACTTTGGCAGTAAAAAGTTGAACTTCTGATGTAAAAACGTCAAAAGGGAATCGTCCAAGAGATGGATGGTTAGTAAGTTATACTCCGAGCAAAGTTGCTATTTTTTGGGCAGGAAATACTAATGGAAAACCATTATATAGAAGTGGATATGGTGGAACAATGAATGGAGCTGCCATGAGAAAATTCCGAAGCTCTCTTGTCAGTAGTAATCGTATCAAGACGCAAGGAATAAGCCAAATTGAAGTTAAGACCGACAATATCTCTAAAATTAGTGGAAAGACCGTTGGACAAACTACTCCGTCTGAATTTATTACCAGTTCGCTCGCATATTCTAAGAGTCCTGTGAATACCGTTGATCCTGGGATGACACGTATCCAATATGATGACTCATGTAATGGTGCAGTAAGTCCTTTTTCTTCGCCAGCGCATATCAAAGATGGGTATCTTCTGACACCAACAACTTTTATGCCCAATGCGATGGATATTGAAGACATAAAAAGACGACGAAATTGGTCAACAAAAAAAGAAGAAATTCCCAAAGCATATACCGGAAGGGTGAAATTTAATTATGAAAATATTTTTATAGAACCACTCAAAGAAACCTGTACTACCATACAAGTAGAGACCGACCCTGCTATAAAAATTACTATTAGTAATATCGCAAATAAACAAAAGATTTCTCAAAATTCTCAAGTAATCTTTAATGTGCAGGCAAGCAACCCTATTAGATCTATTTCATTTTTGATTGATGATGAAGTGGTAAATACCTATCAATATTATGGGAAAGAAACGACTACTGCATGAGTAAAAGATATTGATTTGACAAGATATGCTGCTGGTGAACATGTTTTTAGTGTTTTTGTAGTGGATGCTCAGCAGAAAAGTAACAAACAATCACTTAAAGTATTCCTTACAGAAAAAGATGGTACACCTCCTCATATCAATAAGGAAAAAATTATTATCAGTTCTGATACAGAAAGAGGATATAATGTCACATTATTACTCCAAGATGACCTTTCAGGAGTACAGTGATGAACAATAAAACAGAATGGGAAAGTCATTCATACGTTCAAAAATGTTATTGCAACTTTTTTTGTAAAAGAACTCTGAGTTATAACAATAACAGCAAAAGATACCTATGGAAATGTCTTGAATGAAACCTTAGATCTTAGTAAATATCATTAGATGGATACCTCTCAATCTTTTTTAACTTTTGTAAGGAAAAATATCACAAGTATAAAATATTTTTGACTCGTACTTGTATTTTTTTCTACTATTCTTGCAATTAGGACATACATCAACTATCTTGCTATCCAAGAGACTATTGCCAATACCAATAGAGAGATTTTTCTCCAAAACCAGCAGATTGCATATACCGAGAATTTCCTCCTCAGATATTATGATTCTGAATATAAAGAATATTTTTCTCACCACAAAAATAGTATTCTCCAACGTTGAGAGAAAATTATAAAAATTAAAATCATTGATCCAACAGAAAAAAAGAAAGAAATGACAAAAAGAGAAGCTATTCAAAGCATTTCTTGATTACAAAAAATTACGCCTGCTCAGTCCCGAAATCAATTTATCAAAGAAAAACGAGAAAAAATCTAGACGCTTTTACTGACTACTTATGTTTTCTCGTTCTTTTGATATACAATAAAATCTAGATTTTCATGTTCCTCTCTCTGGATTTCTTGGAAATTATCTTCAAAATTTGGGAAATATACATCGCCCTCATAGGGGTGTTTGATGAGCGTGAGATAGAGCTTGTTTATGAGATTTTTTTCTAAAAACTGCTGGTAAATCCCTGCACCTCAAATTACCCAGATATTTTTTTCTTCTGTATGTCATACCGCTGGTGATGGTATTGTTTTTAATTGAGCTAGCACTTCATCAATACTTGCATATACTTCCAAATCAGGATACTTTTCATCAGAAAATCCAGAACGAGAAATCACAATATTTCTCCTGTTGGGCAAAGGTCTTCCTATTGATTCATAGGTTTTTCTTCCCATAATGATCACTCCTCCACTGGTCATTTCCCTGAAATACTGTAAATCTTCTGGATAGTTTCGTGGAAGGCTATTATTCTTTCCAATTACTCTGTTTTGTGCCATAGCAACAATCGCTGATATTTTGGTTTTTTTCATAAATATTTTATTCTTTTTACTAAAAATTACAACTTCTCCACAATTTTTTCAAACTGTTCACAGCGGTCATACACATTTTTGAACATATCAAAACTCGCTGATCAAGGACTGAATAACACCACTGAAAGAGAATGATCTTTTGCATATGCAAGAGCGGTATTCACCGCTTGTTCTAGTGTTTCTGAATAGCGATATTCAATATTTTCTTGCTCGGCAATCGAGAGAAATTTCGTCTTTCCAGTAGCTCCTAGCAAACTCAGAAAGGCAACGTTTTCTTTCAAAAGTGGTCCAAGATGGGTATAATCTTCGCCTTTGTCGTAGCCTCCTGCAATTAATACAATCTTTGATAGATTCCTGTCTTCACAGGAATGACATGATGAAACATCATCAAAACAACTTAATGCTCCTATCAATGCATGTGCGGAAGTACAAATCCCATCATCATAGATATTTATTTCATACATATTTTTCTCTTCTAGTTTTTTCTCTACATCTAGATTTTGATTTTCATCTAATTTTTTTCTATTTTTTACTGTTTTTATCAACTTCATACGATGATCTAAGGGCGTTATCATGGCTAATGCCTTTTGATAGTCTTTTTCTGAAAAATCAAGCTGATGATCTGAATGATATTGCCTCACCAGCATATCTGCGGACTTAAAATTATACTGATTATGTTTCCCCAAAAACTGGGTATGTTTCAAATCAAAATCATCATCAAAGATTGCTGTCTTGTTTTGTAATTTTTTTTCTAATGTAGTATATACTGACGCGATAGTATAGGCATGATGTATAGTCTGAGTGATAATATGCTGTTTACAGTGCTGATATTCATCAAAATCCTTGTGCCAATCCAGGTGGTCGGTCGCAATATTAGTCAAAATACTATAATCAAAGGTAAATTTTTTACAAGCATAGAGCATAAACGAAGACACCTCCAAAATCACCAAAGCTTGCCTGCTATTTTTCTGTAAAAGTTCAAGAAGAACTGCTGAAAGCGGGGTTCAAAAATTCCCAGAGATGAAAACAGGAGTTGAAATATTTTGCTGTGCAAATAGATTTCTGAAAAGATTGTATACAATCCAACTAGTCGTAGATTTCCCGTTTGTCCCCGTAATTCCGATAGTCTCTAAATCAGGGAATTGCTTATCGGTTCAAAAAAAAGTTTCACGAAGCTCTGCAAGCAAATCCAGTTCTCCCATGCATTTCTGCTTATAATTTTGGTAAAGTTTGTGATGTTGTGGAAGTCACGGCGTCACCATAATTGTTTCTGCTTGTTCAAGCTGTACATCATCTCGATCCTGATCATCCATTACAAGATATTCTCTTCATAGAAAATTTAATAAATCTACCATAGCATTTCCAACTTTCCCTTTCCCAAAGATAACAATCATCCAATATATTCCTTGATAGCTAAAAAAAATATTTTTACAATATTTTCACTAATTTCAACAATTTAACCATACGAAAACAAGGGATGATTTCAAGATAGAAAAAATGCAATTAAAAAAAAGGAAGCTAGAAATACTAACCTCCTCTCATCTTGGGTAGAGATGGGAGGAAATTAGGCATTATTCTGCCTTTATAAGAATACATAA
>PDOX01000020.1 GCA_002746475.1 candidate division SR1 bacterium | reverse complement strand
TAAATGGCGGAGGGGGTGGGATTCGAACCCACGGTCCAGTTGACCCGGACAACAGTTTTCAAGACTGCCGCATTCGACCACTCTGCCACCCCTCCATATTGTTTAGTATAGGCAGACTCTACAAGTCAAATAATTCTAACAGCAGAAGCTAGTATACATTTTCAAAATCTTTTTTCAAGTCAAAAATACAGAAAAAAAACAATATAAAAATAATAATAAAACTTAATAGCAAAAAAAGCGTATATTACGCCTCAACTCTCTTTGCAATGACAAGAATTCTTTTTCTCGCAGACCCTAACGGATAACATCCCATCAAAGTTAAATAATCCTCATCAACTTTCTGATATTTTTGATAGACTCACTCTACTCATTTTGGATATACAATTTCTTTTGCAACCATTTTGTAATTATACAATTTTCATTCCCAGACAACACTAATCGTATCCCCCTTTTTAATCTGAGGAAGTTTGTTAAATACGGTAGAATAGTCATTATTTTTCCACCATTCCTGACTCGTATGCCCAAATAACAAGGTATTTCCATTAATACCAGGAGCAGGAGTTGTAGGATATTTCACGACCCCACTCATCAAATCATCATCAAAATCTTTACTCGTGAAATCTAATACATTATTCATTTTATTATCAATCACTGGAACATCAAGCCCAACTCACGGAATAACAATTCTATCCGTAGGTGGCAAGACGTTAAAATCAAATAATTGATCTTTTCTCTTATCTTTTAAATACATTTCTACATCATCAAACTTTTTATTTTCAACAATATAATTACGATTTTGATACGCTTGCATAGATGAAGCAACCACCTCTAAACGTCCTTCTATGTCATGAGAATCTTTCCCAGTACTTTCTATCTTATCATTCTCTTGCAAATGTAATACTCCCAGAGTATTAATCTTTACAGTACTATGATCTTTTACTTCATCAATTTGAATTTCTTCTGCAAACAATTTCTCCCAAAACATATCAGCATTCGTAAATACCACCATCCCTAAAAACGAAATCAAAAAAATCGTCAAAAAGATTTTCAATTCATTCAAAAGTTTAATAACCAGATATTTCACCTTAGAAAGAGTAAATGTAACAGAAGATACCATAACATATTTCATCACATATAAATATTTATCACTACTAAGTATATTCCAAAAACAGATATTTTCAAAAAAACACCCCATTATCATACAATAAAAAATGACAAAAAGATAAAAATAGATATAAAATAAATTAAAAAAATATTTTCTGTTTGAAAACAAAACATAAATTCATACACTATACATAGTGTAATTTATCTATATCAAAAACACAAGACAATGCCAAATAATGTTTATCTCTTTACTGGGGAAGAACAACTCCTCCTCCAACAAGAAGTCAAAAGACGAAAACAAGGATTTGAACAAAAAAATGGGGAGAATAGCACCTTCGTATTTAGTAGCGAAAATTTTGATAATAACCAAGTAATCCAGTCCGTATTTGGAGCAGGTTTTTTTTCCAATGCAAATTTAACCATTCTCAAGGATATCCCAACGCCTGCAACCAATAGTAGTGCAAAATATGAAACCTTTATCAATGAATTTCTTGCTAGAGAAGGGAAAATTCCAGAAGCATCGTTTCTCGTTTTCGCCAGTAGCAATCCTGACAAGAGAACCAAACTCTATAAATTTCTGAAAAAAAACGCAACCATCAAAGAGTTTAAAAAACTCAAAAAAAATGAAATAAAAAACCTTGTCCAACAAGCTCTAAATCCTATTACCATAGCAAATGAAGCCCAAGAATCTTTTGTAGAAAAAATTGGAGATGATTTACAAAGCGTGATGCACGAGGTAGATAAACTCCAACATCGATGCACTGCCCAAAATAAAAATATCATCCAAGAACAAGACATAGAAAACATCACCTATACCTACACCAAACAAGACGCGTTTAAATTCTTCTGAATTTTATTTAAACAGCAAGAACAAAGGATACTACAGTTCATCAATGCTATGCAAAATGAAAGCGGAAACCGAAACGCTTTTTTGGGATCAGTCTACTGGACATTGAATCTCTATCTGACTCTACTTGATTTTTTTGACCAAGGGAAAACGAGCTACGAAGACATCAAAAATAGCTATAAAATCAATCCCTTTGTACTCAAAATAAACTTGGGACAAAAAGACACTATTATGAAATTCCGCAAAGAAATCAAAAACATGTATCTTCAACTCGTGGAACTTGATGATGCCATCAAAAACTGAAAAAAGCAAGCTGATGAATTCTGGATACAACTCAAAAAATTTAGCTATCCCTTTATCCAAAAATAAACACAACACAATGACACTAATTACATCATATTGAAAAATAAAAACAAAACTTCTAATTATTGGAACAATACTTTTCTTCGGAGGAAGCTTTTTATTCTTGGGGAAAATCAATACCACAGACGCATATTTCCAAGATAGGATATATTGTACTATCCAAGGAGAGCATCTCACCGTTTCATTGAAAAAAAATAACAACTATCTCTGTAAAAATTATATTCTCTATCTCAAAAATCGCATTTACAAAGAATATCAAACCATTCAAAAAATCAACAAACTCATCCAACAAAGAGAAAATATAATTTTTTGGATAAATATCAAAAACAAAAAGTTTGAAAATATCAAAAAAATAAATGCCTTGATACAAAAAATACAATATAACACTGCTAAATTTGAAAAAAATCTCCTCACCATCATCCAAAAATACCTGAAAAAAATGCTAGACCAAGAATATTTTTATTACAACAAAATAGAAAATAATTTTATATATATCAATACGTCTTCACAAGAAATTATCAACCTACAAAATAAAATAACACAAATAAAAAACACAATCATTCAAACACAAAATGCAAAGACAATGGATGGATTACTCCATAAACTCACACAATATCTTTACCTCAAAAAAACAATCAAATGAACATTGGAATCATAAGTTCTGGAAATGAGAATATTTTACTCTTCAAATATCTCAACCGTTATAATCACAATTACATCCTCTACTATGACCAAAATAACAATTTCTTAGGGGACAAAGATTTTGATCATGCAAAAGAAATCATCAAAAAAAGCATTGAACAGCTCATCCAAGCATGATGTGAAAAGATCATCATTGACCCAATCTTTGAACTGTATTTTTTGCAAAAAGGAGAATATAGCGACAATATACTACCACTATTTACAGGATATCTCCACAACTACTGCTTCGCGTATAGTTTAGTAGGAAAATTTTGACTCCTTGGAGATTTCGCAAGTATTCAGGAAGCACAAACCCTCATTACCAACGAAAGCAAAAGCTATCAGCTCAGCACCAATCAAAAAACCATCAAAAAATTTCATCTCCCTTTCAAATACCGAGCAAAGGAAGTCAGAATGTGGAAATATTTTCTCAATAATCTCAGCTTTTCTAATTTCATGGTCAATAAAGTTATCAAGTTTGATCTCAGATATTTCAAAAATGCCGATGTAGACACCATCATCCCATTAAACTATTGATACTTTGCTTATCAGAGAACCATCAACAAATATTTCAATTTCAACAAACAAAGATTTCATAATAGCAAATCCCTAGAAAAGATACTAGAAGCCCACTTAACAGCAAATCAAAACAAGAATCAAGAAGATAACTATACGATCACTGTACTACACAACGGACACACCCAATTTTTACACGACAACAAACACTTGCTTTGGCTCTTACAAAAAGGAAAAACAGCTAAAATTAAGTACGTCGAAGTAAAAAAATAATTTTATTATAAACGCCTAAATAATGCATATCAGTATTATCTCAATCTTTCCAGAAATATTTGAAAGTTTTCTCACCAGTTCCCTCATCCAAAAAGCGAGAGAAAAACAACTTATCACGATTGATCTTGTCAATCCAAGGGATTTTTGTAATGATAAACACAAACAAATTGACGATGAGATCTACGGGTGAGGGGCGGGAATGCTCTTGAAAGCTGAGCCTATTATCCACGCAATCCAAGATACGATAAACAAAAACAACCGAAAAAAAGAAGACATCCATATCCTCTTCCCAAGTCCAAGTAAAACCGTATTCAACCAACAATCTGCCCATAGTTTGGCAGACAAAAAAAATCTTATCTTCATATGTGGAAGATATGAAGGGATTGACTACCGTATGGAAGAACGACTCAACAAAAATTATCCTAAGCAGCGAAAAAAAATTTCACTCGGACAATTTATCACCCTGGGAGGAGAAACACCAACCATGGTCATGATTGAAGCTATCACCAGACTCCTTCCCTGAGTCATCAACAAAGCCCAAAGCCGAGAAGATGAAAGTTATAATATCCTTGAAAATATGAACAATCTTGAAGCACCACAATACACCAGACCTCAGGAATTTGACAACATGAAAGTCCCAGAGGTATTACTCAGCTGAGACCACAAAAAAATTGAAGAACGAAAAAAAGAACAAAGTAAAGACATTTCATAACATACACTCCATAATATATCTTTTATCTCCTTTTTTTTTCTTCCACGCTTTTTTTCTATCACCTCCTACTTAAACCTAAATCCTAATTTAATTCTATCTAACCAGTGCAATTTTGGAAGAGGAAGTCCATGCTTCATGAGGAAATCATATTCCATCTTTACAATTTTATAATAGTTTCATTCTTTGTCTTGGATCACTTTGTTGAGTATTTCAGGATTTATCCATCGTTCAGCTCCACTGTCTACTTTTGGAACTTTGTTCCCAATTTCAGAGATAGGATAGAATTTATTTCCAACTTTTCGTCATTGGTAATCGTTTAGAGAATCTCTTCTTTGTTTAGACCCTCCCTTGTGTAAGACCTCTCCGCCCTTCGGGCACCTCTCCTCCAAGGAGAGGCTTTTTGAGGGCTCCCCTTGGAGGGGAGCTGTCCCGCTTTGCGGGACTGAGGGGTCAGTATTAAGGGGAGGTTTATTTTGGGAAGAAGTGGAGTAAGTATGCACGATCTCCGCCCCCTCTGGGATATCCACCTTAATCTTTTCATCTCTTCGTAAATATCACTCTGCTTCAACTTCTTCTTTTGTGAAAGTGTCATCGATGAGATACGCAGCGGTGTCGTTAAAATAAAACGGATTCATAGTTCATGGAAAGAATTCTCACAAAGTTCAGTCTTTTTCCATCTGCGTAAATATTTCATCAACTTTATCGTATCGTTCTTCTTTGGTGTATTGTTTGTTTAAGATACAGTAAGATTTATTTTTTAGTCCGATACATCATAGGCAGTAAGAGCAGTTATCACAAAATATACAGTAATACATATGAGTAGAAATATTAATATTTTGACAAAAATATAAATGAGATGAGTTTGTCCCTGCTCCACAAACTCAATAAAAATTATCACAATCTACTCAAATATCAATACCGTCAAAGAATGACTTAGATCCATTATTTCCTCATGAAGAAAAATATAAATTCCTTCAATCTTTTATATCTCTACACATATAACTTTGTTTAACGTTTTCACATTTAATTAAACCTCCTCATTCACTATTATTACTTCAATAATTATTTCATAACATGTTTACGTTATCATAATACTTTTCAAACAATATTTTCTTTAATAATAATTTTTCTTTATATTTTAAATATTCTCATTTAGTTGTTTGCTTATTGTTGATACAATACTGCACATTTTGTAAATTATCACAAAATATACAATCTTTGCATCATATTAAATTTGATGAAAACCAAATATTACTAGAATTTGTGATATATCTTGAGTAAAATACATTGTATCATTTTTGCACAGATAAAGAACTGTATATATTTTCAGAACTATCTTCCACATATACACTATTTAATACATTATGAGTATTATTCCATACAAAGTTAGAATATAAAACATTTGAGGAAGATATTCATGTTGAAAAACTGAGATAAGCCTTATTTACTCCATATACAGCATCTGCAAAGGTAGCATCAACATTATTACCATATGCCATTAAATTAGGAAGTTCTGTATTCTTAAATAATTGAAAAATTGAAGAAAAAATATTTTCTTTTTGTATATTACTCTCGGAAGTATTTGGGTTTTCGTATCATATATTACTTATAATAATTGGATTCCTATCACTTATTGGATATCTAGAAATATATTCTTTATTTCTATATAAATTTAAAGAAAACCAACTGCACACTTCTTTCACAAACTCCCTCCATGGCGTCTGCTTTCTCTTATCTTGAATTTTCTCCTGTCGTTGTTTAAGTCTCTGAGGCATGAAAATAATGATTAATGGTAAATGATTAATGATTAGTGGTGCTTTTTGTATTATAATTAAGTTAATACTTTTTTTATTTGCATTTTAATTTTTTTTCTGTATACTAAGAGTACAAAATAGAGTATTAAGTACTCACTCGACCTTGGAGCTTCTGCTTCAAGGGTTTTTTTTAGATAAATTTTTTAACGCTATTTATTATTGCTATAAAAGGTTTATTGTCTAATAATCATATTTTACTGTTATCATTTAACTTTCTAATTAATCTTTTTTTACTAATTGGTTTTATTTGATTTAACATAAGATATGAATCCTCATTTAATCAAGAAATATTTTTAGGAATTTTTACATAAGTATTAGCCAAATTTTCGTTATATTTAGTTGTTAAAAATCACACCAATACAAGATCTCAATAAAATTTGGGATTAATAATCAAACACGGTCTCACATATGGACTATTTTTACTTGATTCATTTCAGATATTCACTCCAATATAAGCAACCCATATCTGTCTCTTTTTTACTATTATTGTTCTCTGACTATCTTCTATTTCACTTTTCTTCTTTGCTCGTGAAATGAAATCTTTTTCCATATCCTTTTTGATTACCTATTACTAAAAAAAACTTTCTCTTTACTATTAAACCTAAATAATCGGAGTTCCAAATTCATCAATAACTTTTTGTACATCTTTAGTCTCTTCTTGTACCACTTTTTTCGCCTCTTCCAACGTTCTACTATATTTTGCACGAGAAAGTTTATATAACTCCTCCACATACGAAGGCTCAACATCAATATCTGGCATATACGCACTCCTGAGTGAAAACGGATCTTTTACCTGCCCTTTCACCTGCGTTTTACAGTAAAATTCCCTCATATTTAAATTTGCAAGGTCATAGCCTCACAAAAACGGTGCATAATGATTTTTGATAAATTCCGCATCATCAGAAGACACTCTGAATGTAATCATAGACCCAATATTCCCAAACAAAGCATCAGAAATATTATTTGGAATCTGTTTCACGAATTGGTGCGCTACACAGAGCGAAAGCCCATATTTTCTCGCCTCTGACAAGATTTCATTAAAGGTCTCTGTCGCAAAATTTTGAAACTCATCAATATAG
>PDOX01000090.1 GCA_002746475.1 candidate division SR1 bacterium | reverse complement strand
TATTTTCTATCCATCTTTTGAGCGCAAAATTAATCCTCTTACTATGATTCACAAAAATCATAAAGGTCGGTGCATCAATATCCACTTGCGTAATATACAGGATCTTACATACCTTGTTTTTTGCAAATCTCGGTGGTCTCTGGAGTCGCTCGTGACTAATCATACTATTCAATTCATTGGTATCAATTCTTTTGGTATTTTCCACATGCACTTTGCTCACCATATTCAACAATCTCTCTTTCCCATCTCCATGGAGCGCAGACATCGGCACCACAGGAATATATTTCGCGATTTTCAGATGGGTTTTGATACTTTGTAAAGTATTTTTATTTTTCTCTTCGAGCAGATCAATTTTATTCAATCCAATGATCAACGGCAAGCCCATATGTTCAATTTCAGCCAAAAGCGTCAAATCTCTATGCGAGATCCCAGCAGCAATATCAATCATAAAAATCACAATCGGTCTGACATATTGCAACATTTTCTTGATCTTTTCATAGGCAATCCTTTCAATTCCATGAATTTTCCCTTTTTTCTTGATTCCTGCGGTATCGTAAATTGTGAACTGTTGTCCCTTCCTCTCAAAATCTCCAACAATGTAATCTCTCGTTGTTCCAGCTTTGTCTTCCACTTTTGCGAGATATTGTTTGGTGATCTGATTCAAGAGCGTAGATTTTCCTGCATTTGGCTTTCCAACGATAGCGAGTTTTATCATATTTTCATCAACCTCTTGTCATTCAGAGGCGATAGCCGAAGAATCTATAGTATGTGTAGTGGATTCTTCAGACAAGCTTCAGGATGACAACTGATGTACAACTTCTTTGATAGCATCAATAATTTCACCAATATTTTTTTCCTTTTTTGCACTCACTCCGATAACATGCTCAAATCCTAAGCTATAATATTCAGCCAAGGCAAGATCATAATCTTTTTCGCTGTGATTGACATCAAGTTTATTTATCACCAGAATCGTATTTTGTTTCTTGTTCTGTTCCATGATATAGGAAAAAATATGTTGTTCTTTTGCAGTGATTCCAACACTATCATCAATCACAAACAACAAGAGATCCTCTTCGTCAATAATCTGTTTGATAAATACCCATTCCTCAGTAAAATCCAGTAATCATGGGCTATCTACAAAACTTACCTTTCCAATACCTTTCAGTTCAGAGGTCTGTCTAACAATGTCAGTTGTTGTCCCTGCAATATTGGTCACAATCGCTCTATATTGCTTGATTAATCTATTAAAGAGGGTAGATTTTCCAACATTTGTTGCCCCTACAAGTCCGATACTTAACATAATACTTTATTTTTTATCTATCCAAAATATAATGGGATAGAGTATACGAATTTATTTTGTTTTATCAATAGATAGCTTTCTGATTGTAACAGCAAGGTTAAAATGACAGTAGTAGGCAAAAATAGAAATGTCAGTATACTAGATAGTAGATTTTATACACTTACTATCTATAAATAATG
>PDOX01000017.1 GCA_002746475.1 candidate division SR1 bacterium | reverse complement strand
AAAAAAAGTAAGATGACTTTCATCTCCAACTTCATCAATATCTACGGTTCTCACACATCTTTGAATATTAAACAATCTCGTTCCCAAGTCATGTTTTTTCCCCATCAGATAGGGAATCAACTGTTGCATTCCCGCAACATTAAACAACGAAGTTCCAGCAGTTTTGTCTGCCAATAACGAAGCCTCTGGCAAAACCTTATGCGCCTTAGCAAGCCAAAAATCATTCCATTTTTTTTTAAGCGTTAACGAATCCATCAAAAAATTTTCAAATACTAAAATACACTAATATATTTTGTTATTCACCTTTATTTCCCATAATTTGATACAACTATTACCAATCCAAGATTATTAGCAACAAATAATTATTTATCAGTATACGAATCAATAAAACTATACAAATTAATTTTATATACCGCTTTATCAGTCATGACATACGCCTCTGGTTTTTGTACAGTTCCCGCATTAGTAGCAATATCTACAACCTTTTCATCATTCGCAAGTTCAAACTTGAAACTAAATAAATAGGTCAAACTATATGATTTTTCACTAGCCTCTAATGTCTTCTTTGGGTCAGAAACATACACAGAGAAACTATTTTTTTCTTTATCAAATAAATACACATATTTAGAACCATAATGAGAAATTACTTTCACATCATCAGATAATGATGATAATTTATCCCCACCAATCAACGGAACCTGTCTAACATCTAAAGCAGAAGCACTAGTTGGTCTCCATAATTGATACAGTTTTTGATTTGACCATACTAAGAAATTCCCATCAATAGCAGTACTTGCAAACGCTCAATCAAGTTCTTGAATCGCTCAAGTTGCAACATCAAGCAAAGTATAATTCCTTGGACGAGTAAATGAAACTTGAGATCCTCTTTCATTCGTATACTTAGTCGTGAATACTCCTGGCAATGAACTGTTCAAATTCGGTTGAAAAATATACATATTTAATTTTCCATACACCTCTACACCACCGATAGTATCAGGCAATTCATTATCAACGATTGTAACAGGGACAATACCCTCCTTTGTAATATTAAATAATTCTGAAGCATGAGTATAACAATACAATCCATTTCTCAAAAGATTCATAGTACACGCTTTCATGGGATTTTCTATCAAATATTCAATCAGAACTCATCTACTTCCATCATTCAACGCATTAACTAATGCTCATTTTTCTCAACCTAAAAATAATCCCTTATGATAACTCAATGTCTTCAATGCTCACAATTTTTCTAATTCTGTAGTATTAAGGGTCAAAATCTTAGCACTCGTTCCAAGTCAAACATCATTAAACACCTTCATATCAGATACCAGATGAATATTAAATCCATCGTAATAATCTTTTTGCAAAATCTTTTCCAAATTAGCAATATCATCTAACCATTTTCCCTTTTTCCTCAATAATTCAATCTGCTGTAAAATTTCAGAATATTTCTGACTTTTTTGGTTAGATTTAGGATTCATGGTTTTAAACTCATAAATCTCGTTTTTCAATTTATCAATAGTCAAGGTCACTTCCACCCCAGAAGAGGTCAAAAATTTATCAACATTTTGTTTTTCCAATAACTGATTCAGCACACTATACAACATAAATAATACCAATACTACCAATACTACAACAGTAATATAATATTTATTTAAAGAGAGACTTTGTGTCAATTTATCAGTAAAATTACTCACTTTTGAACCATACTTTCACATATTTCAACCAAATCTCTCACTCAAAGATTTACGAGAAGATTGCCCAATAGCTCTTGGGGTTATGGTATATCCTGCAAGGAAATTAGCATCTGCTTGGACTCATTGTGTTTCAAACATTTGATTCATCAAACTATACACTTTTATAGAAACAGTATCTCCAATGTTTTCTTGCATCTCATAAAGCGCATCTACATCTACCAAATGTTTAAAATCATTTCCTAAATACACTAATTCATCATGATGTTCTAATTCCCCTTCTATAAAATCAGAAAATAAATCAATTTTGGTATCATCATATACCGAATTATATAATTCATAATACAATCTCTTATCTCTGAAAATCATCAATGAAACATTTCCTATCAAAGAAGTAAGCAATGTTCAGAGAGAAACTAACTGCATACATCCATCAATATTAAACACTTCAACAGCTTCAAGTTTTTCTGCAAACGTAGTCAACTGCGTATTAAGTTCCTGTAATTTCAATTCAAAAACATTTCTTACTTTCACAAAATCACTACTATCAATCATAAGTTCCTCAACCAAATTGGCAACAAAATCTTGTACCAAATTCTTTTGAAACTCCAAAAACTTTCTCTGATGAAAAAACAACACAACATTCAAAAATACTCAATCACCAAGCTCTTTTTTAATCTCCAAATACTGTTCAGAATCCCTATATAAAAAGCATTTATGCGCTAAATTCATCACAAACAACCTTACCAAATAAAAAAATAATATACCATAAAATGTAAACTACAAAAATATATACCTAAGTATTAGGGAAATCTATTACTTTTTCAATAGCAAATAACGAAAAATATAGGGAAATAATGCCAACGAATTTTTTACTTTTTTGAAATTTCTTTTTGGATCAGTAATACATCTATACAACCACTCTAATTTTAGTTTTCTTACCCATAATGGAGCCCTTTTTTGAGTTCCAGCAAGAAAATCTAACAATCATCACACATTCATCACGATCAAACGATTATTCTTTATTTTAGCATAATTACTGGCAGCCCAAAGTTCTTGAATAGGGTTCGTAGGAGTAGATCTCCCCACAAGCAACACATTAATAGTATCATGATACTCACTCAACGCATGTTGTAAAGCATCCCAATCAAAATCAGAGAACCCGTTTTGCTGATAAATAATATTATAGCCCTGACCTTGCAACTTTTCAGTTGCTTTAAGAAGATATTCATCAGTTGTTCCATAAACAGCAACACATAATGACTGCGGTCAATTTTTTTTCTTGATATAATCCAAAAAATAAGGAACAAAATCAGTCCCATTCAAATTTGAAAGCCATTTTGTCAATACAGTATCCTTAGGAACTTTTTTTGATATACGAGCAACAAGATATGCAAAAAAATAAAAAATTTGCAAAGCAATTCCATCCGGCAAAAGATATTCCGCTTTCATTAATGCTTTTTTATACTTTTTCTGAACATTAGTCATATCTGCCCCCTCAGAAAAAAGTTTATGAGCAACAACAAAAGAAAAATATAAAAAATTAACTGTTACTGCCCCTTGATGTTCATAATCATACAAAATATCTTGCACTAATTTTTCTTTATCTTGTATATAAAGTTTTTTTAACACTGTCCACATAACAATTTCACAACAACAAAATAAATACGAAACAAACTTTATAAAGTATAAAGATACAAAAAACAATATCAAGATAACATCACAAAAAAATAATTAAAAAACAGAAAAAAACATAGATACAAAAAACGAAAAGATAACCAAGAGTTATCAAACAAGACATAAAAACAAAAAAAGTCAAAACAAAAAAGAAAACAAAAGATATATTTTTTGACAAAGAAAAGAATAACCCGTATACTTATTAGTGATATAGATAACTTATAGTATGAGGTTCTATCACACCAATCTTCTGCATCAGAAGACACCAGAAACCAGACATGGGTTACTATAATCAATAGAGGCATTCCTCTATCACTTATCGTAATCTATTACCCAATAGAATAGATAAGCAGCAGAGTACCAGGTATAATATCTATCTCAACTAATAGTCATAAAAAGTATTAATTGAAATAGATGGTATGACCATCAAACTGGTGCTCTGCTAAACAATAAATAAGAGCACTGGAAGCATATCTTTCGGTGTTTTTTTGTAAAAATGTAAAAATTTGCATTATATACTGTTCTCAATATAATTAGAAAGAAGAAAGAACACAGCATAATACATAATAATATATAACAACAGATAATATTTTTATATAACGATATGAGATGTGAAAAGAAAATAAAAAAGCATACAATGAAAACAACCCACAAACAATAAAAAAGAAAAAACAATTCAATACTTTTATTAAAAATTCAAAATTTTTACATACAATCATTTCAGATACCCATAATAAAATTGGAAGCTTACTCTCTAAGAAAAATATTGAAAGATGGCTCATAGACGAAGCCGTAATTTTTAATATGCACATCAGAACAACCCCAAACGAAATAGAAACACACCTAGAAATGCTCTATGGAATACAAAATACTACAATCAAAAATCCAGAAGTATTTTTACATTTTTGCAGTATTCATGGATTAACACCGCGTATCAACGATATCACAATCAACGGAAAAAATCTAGAAAAATATCATGATCTGCATTCTTTAATCATTTTTCTCTTAAAAGAGAAAGATCTGCTTTTTTCACAAGATATTATGAACGATATCAAAAAACTCCAACCCGAAACCCTCCAAGAAATTGGATATGAAACAATTAGAGAAATATTACAAACAATTACTGTATTTAGTAGATATAATCAGTCTGAATATTGAAAAATATATGGTCCTAAAAACCAAAAGCTCAGGATGACTAATACCTTTGCAGAAAATATTTTTCTAGAAATTGCCATGGAAATGGAAAAAAAAGTAAGAAAAAAATTAAAAATAAAATCTACCTATATGCATTTGGCAAAATATGATGAAGATATGTTTTTCAAAACTGATATGAAATTTTTGTTTAGAAAAAGCCAAAATGATGAATATATTCCTTATCCTATCCAGTTCACCTTAGGGAAAGAAAATAGCCAAAATATGCAAAGAAAAGAAAAAAAGATAGAACATTTTCTCCAAGAAAGGATAAAAAGAAAAAAACTTGGATACAAAGATTTTATTGTATTAGGCGTAAATGGAGGATTCACTGAATATATCACCTCAAAATATATCAAAGAAAGCTATGAACAACGAAGAAAAAATCCTGAAAAACAAAACAAAAACAACGAATATATATTACCGTTTTTTATGAAACAACTTGATAAACAAAAAATTATCCCTGCCAAAACAATGTATATCATACTTAATACTCTTTACAGTGAATTTAATTTTTCACAAGATCAAAACACAAAAATCCAGCAAAATATATGGAAAAGAATTCCATTCAAAGAACATAATTATGCTGAAATCTGTACCAAAAAAATTGGAAGTATCTGTCTCAAAGACATCAAAATTTTTGCAAAATATAAGACAATAACCATTACTACACAAGATAAAGTACAATACATGACAAAGCGAAGATTTTCCGTCAACTACCAATGAAAACATATTGGACGAATTTCCATTTACAGAAACCCTGAAAAAAACAATGGATAAGATATATACTTGTTTTCTAGACTCAAATTGTTATAATAATATCCATTATAAATATAATTCTTTATTGGTTTTTTATTAATAGATCATGATCTTGGAAAATAAATTTATTCGTGAAAAAAAACAGAAAAAACACCTTATAATGACTATTTTGATTATATTCTTTTTGTTATTTTTTTCTTTTATTCTTTTGTTTACTAATACCCAACATTCAACATTAGAAGAAGATAGTTATGTTTCTTTTTCTGGGATATTGACAGTGGATAATAATTATCCTTTGTATACCCATCTGCTTGATCAATGAAGTCAGCAAATGTATGTCAAAAGTACTCGTATTGATTTGAATGCTTTTGTTGGGAAACAGATTCTTGTAAAATGACATAAAATTGAGGAAAATAATAGTTCTGTTTTGGATGTTGCATTGGTTTACGCAGTTGATCAACGTTATATTTTGAGAGATAAACAGTATATTTTCCCTAAAAAGTTTTTTTTGTTAGATATTAATGACGATGAAAACCTTTCTGTGAAGGTATGATCTAATACGGTTGCTGTTTCTTATGATAAAATGCCTGCATTTACGATTAATGCTTTTGTATGTAACAAAATTATTCCAAATCAAGATTGTTGAGTTCTGAGAAAAAATCTTGTGAACACCTATGTGAAATCTTTTACTTCACCATTAGGATACCAATTTTTGCAATGAACAGGTAATGTGTGGTATGTCTTAGAAAAAGATACACCTATTTGATATCGTTTTTCTCCCTCTGACGCAGAATATTTAGTGAATTTATCCTATATTTTTCATCCTCTAGATGGAAAGTTGATTACCCATAGGAATCGTTATCTCATAGAAAGGCAGTGTTTAACTAAAAATATGACACTTTCAAAAATAAAGAATATTAAGAAACAACATATTAAATGAGGAAAATATTTACAATTAGCTCTTCAATTATCAGTAAAAGACATGCACTGAAAGACAGAAGACTTAACTTGTGATATGCTTGTTGATCTTTGGGATACTGATCTTTGGTTTATGAAGCAATAATACATCAATAAAAAAATAAACGATAAAAAAAGAGAGCTATCTTCTTATATCTTTACACGCTCTCTTTTTTCTTTTTATTGTATATCAATTATTATTTTACGCTAAGAATTTTTACTTCCTGTTTTTCATTTGCAATTCTCATCATTACGGTATTCCCTGCTTTCTTTCCTCTAATTGCAGCTCCAACTGGTGATTCTAGTGATACTTTCAATTTATCATCCTCAATACCAATTTCAGAAGTACCTACGATTTCTATGGTATATTTTTTTCCACCTTCTAATTCCACTTCTACAACAGACCCGTATTCAACTGTTCCTTTGTTTGATCCAAGAGTTTTTTCATCAACAATTTCTACATTTTCTATCAATTCTTCCAAATCTGCAATTTTAGAATTCACTAAATCTTTATCTTCTAATGCAGTTTTATATTCAAAGTTTTCTGACAAATCTCCCAACGCTTTTGCTTCAGTCAATCTTTCTAATACCTGTGGAAGCGTGACTTTTTTCAGTTCATTTAATTCTTCTAACAATTTTTCATATCCAGCTTTACTGATTTGTTTTTTTACATTTTTTACCATTAGCTATAATTTCATAATATAATTAAAATTTATTTTTCTAAGATCTTTTCTTTAATATTTTTGAAAGCATGATTTACGAGATCAGCCAAGATCTTAAATGGTTTGTCTTTATTGTTATAATTTTCACTTTTCCCAGCATAACTGAGAGTAACCGATCCCACATATCTCGTTTGTTCATTTTTTTCGAGAATAACATCAACTTTGATATCGGTATCTGGGTGATTAGCAACAATCTTTTTAAACGATGAAGTCATTTTTCCTTCCAAGTTTTTTTCTACGAGTTCTTTTACTTCTTCTTCCATTACTTCAGTAATGTTTGTCAGTTTATAACTCACTTTTACTTTCTCCAAATCCACAGCTGTTGTCATGTTTTTGTTTGGTTATGATATAAATATTTTCTCCTTATCATATATACTAAATTTTTTTGCTTTTGCAACTGAATTTCTAAATATCAAACTTATCCATGAAATCTTTTTTTA
>PDOX01000085.1 GCA_002746475.1 candidate division SR1 bacterium | reverse complement strand
AGCTGACAAATATAATGTTCCTAGAATCTGTTTCGTAAACAAAATGGATAAATTAGGAGCTGATTTCAAAATGTCTGTTGATAGTGTAAAAGAAAGATTAACTGACAAAGGAGTTGCTATCCAAATTCCTTGGGGAGCTTCTGATGATTATAAAGGGGTTGTTGATTTGATCAAAATGAAATTATACACTTTCGAAGGAGAAAAAGGTGAAAAAGTAGTTGAAGGAGAAATCCCAGCTGAACTGAAAGAAGAAGCTGAGATGTGGAGAGAGGAAATGATCGATACTATTTCAGTATTTGATGATGAATTAGCTGAAAAATTCCTAGAAGGAGAAGAGGTTTCAGAAGAATTGATCAATAGAGCTATCAGGGCTGGTGTAGTAACTAATGAATTATATCCAATTTTGTGTGGTTCTGCGTTGAGAAACTCATGAGTACAACCATTATTGGATGCAATCGTAAGTTATTTACCTTCTCCATTGGACAGAGGTGAGGTATTTGGTACTGATCCGAAAGATGGTGAAAAGAAAGTTGGAAGAACTCCGGATGAGGATGCTCCAACAGCTGCGGTTGCATTTAAAATTGCAACAGATCCATTTGTAGGAACATTGACGTTTGTGAGAGTATATTCTGGAAAAGTAAAATCAGGGGATAGTTTATTAAATCCTATTACTGGAAAGAAAGAAAGAGTTGGAAGATTGCTTTTGATGCACTCTAACAAAAGAGAAGAAATCTCTGAAATTGGAGCTGGACAAATCGCTGCATTTTTAGGATTAAAAGATACACAAACTGGACATACACTTTGTGATATTAAAGATCCAGTAGTTTTGGAAAAAATGGAATTCCCAGATCCTGTAATTAACATTGCTATTGAACCTAAATCAAAAGGTGATCAGGAAAAACTTGGTCTTGCATTAGGAAAATTGATGAGAGAAGATCCTTCATTCAGAGCATGGTCAGATGATGAATCTGGACAAACTATCATTGCTGGAATGGGAGAACTTCACTTGGATATTATTATTGATAGATTGAAAAGAGAACAAAAAGTTGAAGTAAATACTGGTAAACCACAAGTGGCGTACAGGGAAACTATTACTATGAATTCTGAAGGAGAAGGAACATTCAAGAGACAAACTGGAGGTAGAGGTCAATATGGACATGTATTATTGAAACTTGAAATGAACGAAGAAGAAAACTATACTTTTGAATCTCAAATCAAAGGAGGAACAATTCCAAATGAATTTATTCCTGCGATTGATAAGGGGGCAAAAGAAACTATGGCTCAAGGTATCTTGGCTGGATTCCCAATCATTGATATCAAAGTTATTCCTTATGATGGTTCATATCATGATGTGGATTCATCTGAAATTGCGTTTAAGATCGCTACCTTCACAGCGTTCAAAGATGCCTTCATGAAAGCTAATCCAGTAATCTTGGAACCGATCATGAATGTAGAAGTGACTACTCCAGAAGATTATGTTGGAGATGTTATG
>PDOX01000088.1 GCA_002746475.1 candidate division SR1 bacterium | reverse complement strand
GTGTCTTGTATTAATTGTAATACCTCTTGCTTTTTCTTCAGGAGCATTATCAATTTGATCATACGCAGTTGAGTTCGCCCAACCTTTTGTAGAAGCTACTCCAGTAATAGCAGCAGTCAAAGTAGTTTTACCATGATCCACATGACCAATGGTACCAACATTCACATGAATTTTGTCAGCCATAACAATAATTAATTATATATTAAAATAATCTCATAACACATCGACACACTATACAGATTCTAAACAAAAATGCAAGTGTTTTTACCAAAAAAGAATTTCGTACCACATAATAGTTTTATCTTACTATTACAATGATATACCGAAACATCTTTGTCACTATGTTATCTTCTTAACTTCGGGGATGCGGGACTCGAACTCGCGACCTCTTGGTCCCAAACCAAGCACTCTAGCCATCTGAGCTAATCCCCGAAAACGAGAACTTAGTAATCTTTAATGGTGGGCATAGGTGGACTCGAACCACCGACCTCATCCTTATCAGAGATGCGCTCTAACCAACTGAGCTATATGCCCTCAAAATATAATACGTGGTGCCGGGAGGCAGAATTGAACCACCGACACAAGGCTTTTCAGGCCTCTGCTCTACCACTGAGCTACCCCGGCATACACCATCTTATCACCCAAAAAAACATCAGGTGAAAGTAAATATAATAAAATAAGGATAAATTTCAAGAGAAAATCACACGATATTTTTTCTAGCATATTTTTCTCATAAAATATATTTTTTTTACACTTATATATCCAATCTCACTATCTCAATGCCAAAGTCTTTTTAATTTTACTCCTCAACCATCCACTGACAGGAACTTCAACCATTTCTGATCCTCCTGCTGGAGTTCTGATAAATCTATACCCATCAGGATCCACTCTCAATCTCGTTTCCCAACATACTTTTCTTCCTTTCAAAAACCAATTATATTCTCCTCCCTTAGGATTTTTATGTACTCCGATGATTCCAAGCTCTTTCGCTTCTTCCAAATCTAGTTTTCTTTTTGGATACTCAAACCTCTTCAATCCTTTCAATCTTTTTGCTTGCTTTTGGAGTTGAGCTTTTTTCTGAGCAATCCCTTTTTTATTTGTTCTTGATGCCATAGTATTATATAGTTACTTTAAATCTAAAAGAAAAACAAAATAATCATTACACAAAAATTACATAGTATAATTATGTGATATATAATGATATAATACATATACTAAATACAAAATCAATATTTTTTAACCCTTGCATTTTTATTACTAATCTCTACACTATTTCCCATAAAAAGCTCAAAAACGAGTTTATTATATTTTTTATAAAAATACTGTATAATAATGAAAATTGCGTTTACAAAATTATCAGATAAGGCGATCGTTCCAAGTCAAAATACCACTACGGATGCAGGGTATGATTTGGCGAGTGTAGAAAGTTATACCCTCAAACCAGGGGAAAGAAAATTGTTGAAGACAAATATCGCTTGTGCAATTCCTCAGGGGTATTATGGGAGAGTTGCTCCTCGTTCTGGATTGGCATACAAGAAAGGGATTGATGTATTAGCTGGTGTGATTGATAGTGGATATAGAGGAGATATTGGTGTGATTTTGATAAATTTTGGTGATGAAGATTTTGAAGTGAAAGAAGGAGATAGAATAGCACAGTTTATTATTGAAAAATGTCATACGGTGGAATGGACAGAGGTTGCTTCGGTTGAGGATTTAGATGCGAGTGAGAGAGGGGAATGAGGATTTTGAAGTAGTGGAGTGTAGTGTCACTCAGAGCGTAAGCGAAGAGTCTAGTAGTGTTATATAGATTCTTCGGCAGAGCCTCAGAATGACAATATTTCTTTAT
>PDOX01000016.1 GCA_002746475.1 candidate division SR1 bacterium | reverse complement strand
ATCAAAAAGAAAATGAGAGGAGAAGAAATCACCGAAAAAGAAATCAACTCAATCATCAAAGATATTTCGGAAAACAAGCTGACAGACACGCTTGCAACCTATTATGTTGCCTCAAGTTTTTTCAAAGAAACCAGTGATGAAGAAATGTATCTCACCGCTAAAGCTATGGCTGAAAATGGGGTAACCTTCAAATATCCAAAAGACGAAATTATCGCAGATAAACACTGTATCGGTGGAGTTCCTGGAAATGAAACCACCATGATCATGATTCCTCTGCTCGCATCATTGGGGATTACCATGCCAAAAAATTTTTCCAAGGCGATTACCTCACCAGCTGCAACCGGAGAATGCGTAAGCGTACTAATGAATACTGAATTTGAACAACCTGAAATTGAACAAATTATCAAAGAATGTAATGCTTGTCTGATTTGGGGAGGGGCGCTCGATCTCGCTCCTGCTGATGATAAACTCATCAAAATCCAATATCCCCTCGCTATGCAAAATATCGCAAAAGTGGTAAGTAGTATCATGGCGAAAAAATATGCGATGGGAGTGAGTCATTCGCTCATTGATATTCCTATGGGACCAACCGCAAAAGTAAAAAATATCCAAGAAGCACAAGAATGGAAACAAAAATTTGAAACCGTTGGAAAAGGATTAGGCATGAAGATGACGGTCCAAATCACCGAAGCTAACGAACCAATCGGAGCCGGAATTGGTGCAGTATTACAAGTGAGAGAAGTCCTCAGAGTCTTACAACAACATGAAAAAAGACCAACTGACTTGGAAGAGAAAGCAGTATTCTTGGCAAGTAAAATTATTGAAATTGTAGGATTAGCCCAAGGAGAAGAAGCAATCAAACTCGCATACGGACAACTCGTTTCAGGAAAAGCATGGGAAAAAATGCAACAGATTATCAAAATCCAAGCTTACAATGACGAATATACCGCCCCATTTGTAAACGGGAAAACTTACGAAGTGAAATCAGAAGAACTCAAACTCGCAGAATATAGCGAAGATATTGTAGCTGAAGCAGACGGAGAAATCAAAAATATTGATATGAAACAACTCAATATGGTGACCAGATCTCTTGGAGCACCGCATGATTTACAGGCTGGAATCTATCTCCACCACAAAACTGGTGCTACTATCAAAAAAGGCGAAGTTCTCTTCACCCTCTATGCCAACAGCATGGAAAGAATTGATACGGCAAAAGCTATGCTCGCAGAAAAAACATTTATTGAAATGTAGTAATAATATTATACAAAAATATACTATTTTAAAAATAAGCTTCCATTGAAATTTTGAGAAGGATTACTATACTCTCCCCTATCAAAATGGAAGTTTTTTTTATTATTCAAAAATATACACCTATGAGTTCACGAAATGATGTTGCAAACAAGATTTTTCCAGAAATTACTACGACCCCATCAGAATTGATGAAACAATTTCCCAAAAGAGCAAATCCTATCTGTTCAAGATTTGCCCCTTCTCCAACTGGGTTTTTACATATTGGTGGAGTGTTTACCGCATTCACAACCCAAAAATTCGTGAAACAACAAGGAGGAAACTTTATCCTCAGAATAGAAGACACCGACCAAAAAAGAAAAACCGAAGGAGCTGTAGAATCTCTTATCAGCTCAATGAAAAGATTTGGAATTGAAATGGATGAAGGTCCACTAGGAGCAAACGGTGAAGATATCGGGAACTACGGACCCTATACCCAGTCTGAGAGAAAAAAATTCTACCAAATTTTTGTGAAAGATTTAATCGCAAGAGGGCTTGCCTATCCTTGCCGAATGACCGAAGAAGAAATTGAAAGCCTAAGAACCCAACAAACCAGAGCAAAAGTTGCAACAGGAATTTACGGAAACTACTCATTATACAGAAATAAAACACCTGATGAAATTCTAGCAAAACTCACAGAAGAAGAAAATGCAACCGACAACACAGGAAAAAAATATATCATCAGATTTAGAAGTGCTGGAGAAGTAAACAAAAAAATCGTTTTTGATGATATTTTGAGAGGGAAAGTCCACATGATCGATAATTACAACGATATTGTCTTGATCAAAAAAGACGGACTGCCAACCTATCATATGGCACATATCGTGGACGATACTTTGATGCAGGTTTCTCATATCATCAGAGCTGAGGAATGGCTAACTTCTGTGCCGTTGCACTTGCAACTTTTCAATGCCTGCCAGGTGCCTGCACCAAAATACTGTCATCTCGCACAACTTTTGGCGATTGATGAGGAAACTGGGAAAAAAAGAAAATTATCAAAAAGAAAAGATCCCTATGCAAATGTAGAATATTTCTTTGAAAAAGGCTATGCTGTCCAAGGAATTCTAGATTATCTCTATACCCTTGCAGATTCTAGTTTTGAAGACTGGCAAAAAGAACACCCAGAACAATCATGTTTTGACTGCGAATTACAGCTAGAAAAGATGAACAAATCAGGTGCCTTGTTTGATGAAATGAAAATGAGAAGTGTAAACAATGAATACCTCAGCAGAATTTCTACCGATGAATTGTATGACATCAGCTTACACTGGGCAAAAACCTATCACCCAGAACTGCAAAAATTATTAGAAATCAACCCTGACTATGCAAAATCAGCATTAAACATTGAAAGACATACCGAAAAAGATCCAAAAAGATTTTATAGCTTCTTTGATGTGTATAACCAATTAGTATTTTTCTTTGATGATGAATGGGAAAAACTCCATGATAACAACTGGCGAAATACTGCAAACCCAGAAGAAAATAAATTTACCGACTATATGGGGAACCCGATCAAAATCCCTAGCTCACTCTCAAAGGAAAATCTTGCCAATTTTATCAATGATTTCATCACTGAATACGAACAAAAACTTGATCTAAATATGACCACCCAAGAATGGTTTGATCAACTCAAAGAAATTGGAAAAAACTACGGCTTCGCTGGAAATAACAAAGAATTCAAAGAAGGAGGATATATCGGAAAAATTGGAGAACTCGCAATGTTCCTAAGATTACAACTCTGTTGCTCAGGAAGAACCCCTGACCTCTTCTCTGTAATGAAAATTTTAGGAAAAGAAAAAGTTATTGAGAGATTGAAGAGGATGTAAAACAGACCCCTCAGCCCCACAAAGTGGGACAGCTCCCCTCCGAGGGGAGCCTTCTCGCTTCGGTCCCCCCTTGGAGGGGGGAATTGAAGGGGGTCTTAATAAGAGGGGAACCGCGAAGCGGTAGAAGGGGCTTATTCAGAAGGGAATGTCACTCAGAGCAAAGCGAAGAGTCCAGAAACAGTAAATATAGATTCTTCGCCAAAGCCTCAGAATAACAAGATAAAAAAGACACGAGTAATTTTATTATACTATTACAACTACCCCATGAAAAAAATCATCACTACCCTACTGCTCATCACAACCCTAATAATGACTAACAGTATCTTTGCTAACTATACTCCGACAGCAGAAGATGAAAAAAGTCTGGCACTTCTAGAAAAACAAATCAAAGAAATGAGTAAGACTCCCAAAGATTTATGGGATTTTTATCATCAATTCAAAACATTACAGCACCAATTTAACGATACTAAACATGAAAAAGTTCATTATCTATTATCATCATTATCAAATCGTACCTATCAAATGTTTAAAGAACAAAAAAAACAAGCAAAAAATAAAAGCTCTTTCCAAAACGTTAAACAAAATCTCGTTAATCAACATCTCAAATATATCAATACCGAAGATAAAGAGCTACTAAAAAGATGTCTTGACCACTATGACATCATTGATGACATAAGCTTTGCAAATAATTTTCCAACAGCACTCACCATGGCAACCCGATATAGAGAATCTTCTTGTAGTTTTGATACCCTTCCCAATAATGGAGACTGACCATTCCAGATTGTCACCAAAGACTACGGAACAGGAACCATGAATGAAGCAACTTTTATCCAAACCGTTGAAGATTTCATAAAATTTTCAAGGAAAAAATATCAAAGATACCAAGAGAAAATCAAAGTAAACCTAGATTATACAACAATAGATCTAGAATCAGTCATCAACCATGGAGCCTTATATAATGGTGGGAAAAAAGTAGAAGGTATCGTTGTTCCTTATGCTCCAGACTACGTTCTTGATAGATACCAAGGAAAATATTATAACAAACAAAGACGAGGAATCCGACCATTTATCGTAAAATTTTTGGAACGAGAATTAGGGGAATAACATGATGAGATCAATCTTATAATTTGCAATTTATAATAGGAATTGTATAATTTCAACAAGCCCCTTGCTAAAAAGTCGTAAAAAACTTGATTTTTGAAAAAAAATCCTTATATTCAGAGGTGCACGAGGGGACCGAATACATTATTGTATTCACGATGGGAACCTCTTTTTTTATTACAGAAAAAATACTTATGAAGTATACGAAACCAACTTTATCATTAACTAAACTAGTAGATCATTTGAGAAAGAAAGGATTTATCATAAAAAGTGATGAAGAATCTGAAGATAATGTGAAATCTTTTCTCTGTAATAATTGATATTATCACACATCGTCATATATGAAATGTTTTTATGTCCCAAATCTACAAACTGATAAAGTTCAAAAAGAAAATATAGCATTTATAAATGTAATTATGCTTTATTTATTAGATAAACAATTACAAATTGTATTATTACAAAGTTTACTAAAGATAGAAACTTTCCTAAAGTGATTTCTTCTTCATAACACTTCTCAAAAATATAAAGATCCGTTTTGGCACACAAAACAAGAATACTTAACACATCAGAACTATCATAACATGATAGATATTGTCGAAAGAATTCAAAAAGATAATCAACTTTCAAAAATTTCTAAAGATTTTTTTAGTAAATACGATGAAGAAGTATATTTACCTTGTTGGCATTTATTAGAAATATCTTCCTTTTGACCTTTTACAAAGATGTTTGATTTTTTAAAAGGAGAAATATTGTTAGACTTTTGTACATTACTTAATGTAGACTGTACAGAAGAAGGATATGATATAGATCAATTTAAGTGATGGCTAAAAGGATTGTGTTACTTTAGGAATAGGATAGCTCATTCGGAAATTACATGGAGCATTCAAAGATTACCACAGATTAAATTACCTAGTATATCTAAAAAACTAAATACAGTATGTTCTTATATTCAACTTATGTATCATATAATCACATATATAGAGTGACAAGACGGAGCGGATAGATTCTATCTCTACTGTTATGATATTTTATTAAGAATAGATAAAATACCTGGAATAACAGAGAAAGAGAAAAAAAGGATTTGAATATGGGGAAATTGGAAAGAGAGATTTTCAAATGTTCGTGAAAAAGATTTACAAAGATTTAGAGAACGAGAAAACGAATTCACAGATAAAGATTTCTATCAAGAAGCTATGGATGATTTGTGAATAGAAGAAATATCTTGCAATTCATAGTATCCGTAAAATTCTTGGAACGAGAATTAGGGGAATAACATGATTGGGATAATACCTCATATCTCTCAAAGATCCAAAAAGAGAGAAGGATTTTTTTTGTTTGAAAAAACAAATCTCTTGAAATTATATATAAAATATATATATTATTGATATATAAACATTGAAATATTTAGTTTAAAGTAATGCAATGAAAATTATTCGTTATAATGAAGAAAAAAGGGCTAAAATCTTAGAAAATCCTGATAGAAAGATAGATTTACAAATTGTTGCCCTAATGATTAACGAATGAGATATTCTTGATATTAGACCAAGTCCTAATTATCCAAATCAAAAGGTATATATTATAAAATATAATGATTATACCTGTGCTGTTCCCTTTGTAGAGACTGAGAAAGAAATTTTTTTAAAGACAGTATTCCCATCAAGAGCATTACACAAAATATATAGCAAATACTTCTAAAAATATAAATTATTTTATTCCTAATATACTATATTATGACACTTCACTTAGATAAAGAAGAATTAGCATTAGAACAAGCATTTGAAAGAGAGAATATAACAACTCCTTTTCTTTCTTCTGAGGAACTTAAAAAGGAAAAATTAAAACTTAAAAAATATAAGGTAGCAAAACCTGAAAAGAGATGAATACTTATTCGTTTACTTCTTTCTGATATTGTTAAACTCAAAGCAAAAGCAGAATCCATAGGTATCCCTTATCAAACCTACATTATTTCTGAATTACATAAAGTAGCAAACAAAACAGTATAAAATAAACAAAAACATCCTGATAAATGGATTGGATTGATCAACATCAAAAAGAGACAAGAAGTCCGACCTTTCATCATAAAATTTCTTGATCGAGAATTAGGAAAATTAGAACAAGAAATAAAAAAACTACCAAGATTTCCAGTACACTTCTTTTTTTTGTTTATCTCCGATTAAAATATCAACATCAAAATTTTGAAGAAAACCTTGAATATTCTCTGACCTTATTCATTGATGTAAAAGTTTATCATAACTCAGATAAGGAACTCAATTAATCCATACAATTCCTAGATCACTACCAAAATGGATATAACTATAATCTGAAATCTTTTTATGATATTTTATCAACGGAACAGTCTCTCATGGTTTCAGTTTCTTTATTTCCTCAGTATTCAAACCAAATACATTAAAATGTTTTATAAATCTATCTCGAATTAACACTTTCCCTTTGATATATTCTTTTCACTTTGGTCAAATTTTCCCTTTTGCATCAACCCAATACACTGGATCAAAAAGGTGATCATATTTACTATCAGTAAAGATACTATCCCAAAACTGTTGGTCAACAACATATCCTAGACGCTGTAAGAGTTGGACTCCCAAAGCCCATGTCGCAGCATTTGCTACGGCAGCACCTGATGAAGATCAAAAATCAATTCCTGCTATGAGGGGTGCATCGATATCATTTGCAAATGGATCAGATTCAATATCTGGTCGACTAACTGATAAAACAAAATATCGCTTCCCATTTTCTTTTATCACAGGGAGTGATACTTTTGATGCATGCGTATCTAACGAAAGTTGTTCATATTCTCTTTTCAATGATTCAAAAGTAGAAAGATAACATCGTTTATTATTTCAAAAAACATTCCAAAAATTCGTAGAATTTGAAGGATATCCTCGTCAAGCACAATTAAGTTCAAAGAACAAAAAATCTCACCTCTGTGTAAATTCTGAAATCTTTGAATGCATTAAATCTCTAAATTGTTGAGAATTTTCATTTCATCAAAAATCTTCTGGTTGAATAAGATTATAAGAAATTCAATCAATACCTTTAACTATTTTACGACCATTTTTTGCAAAAATATGACCAGAAGTTTCTCAACTTTCCAAAACTGTCACTTTTTTTTCACACGGAGATAAAACCTTTTTTAGAATATTCATCAGTCATGGAATACGCATCTCTTGTAACACCTCTTGCTGTTGAGGATATAAATTAACAAACTCTGGTCCAAGAACATCTGTATACCCACTCAAATCATTTGTTACGATCTTTTCTTTTTCTACGATAAGTTGATATATTTTTTCTATTATTTTTCCATCCTTTCATTTTATTTTTACC